>JALTDI010000359.1 GCA_027074255.1 Desulfurellales bacterium | reverse complement strand
AAAGAGTGTTTATAAGGTTTAAAAGTGAAGAGCAAATCTCTTTTCTTTTAAGTCTTTGACTTGATATAAAAATAAGGTAAAAAAATGAAAAAAACAATAACATTAGGATTAGTGTCAATAGTTGCTTCGGCGATGCTTGTAGGCTGTGGTGGCGGAAGTAACAATAATGGTGGAAACAGTAATGGAAACGGCAATGCAACTCAAGGTTACAAAGCACAATTTAAAGCAAGAAGTATCAATAATCAAGTAGAAGAGTTTATGGGTGGAGTTATAGGTATCGCCGATGAAGTGGGTCATGGTAAGATGGGAGATCCTCTAGCTGATAGTGATGTTACTTTAGTTGAGTCTCAATTCTCTTGGAACTCTACTATGGATTTTTATAACAATATTTCAAGTATTAAGCATGTATGGGATGGTGGTTTAAAAGATATTGCTACAGAATCACAACCTGAAATGGCAAAGACTATTACAAAGGATATTGCTACTGCACTTGCTGCCATTGTTGCAATAAGTGATGATAATAACGACCATAAATTAGAAACATCAGATTTAACTGCAAATAATGGAGCTAAAGCATTTAGAAATCAGATTAAAAATGATGCTGGAAAAGCACTGATTCAAACTGCCATTGATAAATTAGCAACACTACAAGAACATCTTCAACAGTTAAAATCAGCTATCTCTCCTACTAATGCACAACTCTCAAACGCATCTAATATTGTAGATAATGTTATTGTGGCAGGATATAACAATCTTGGAAGCGAAGCAGCTAAACTAAAAACTGCACTTACTACACTTAAAGATAATCCAACGGCAGAGAATGTTCAAGCTGCAAGAACGCAATGGAGAGCAACTAGACAATACTGGGAAGCTGGAGAGGGACATATATTTGGTCCTGTTGATACTCTAGGGGTTGATCCAAAAGTAGATTCTTGGCCAGTAGATAAAACACAACTTGATGGTGCATTAGCTGGTTGGGATCCAGAGCTTTCAAACATCGATGGTTTTCCTGTAACTATGAAAGGTTTTCATGCAATTGAGTATCTACTTTTTGGTGATGGAAGTACTTTAGAATCTCCAGCAGATGCTGCCACAAGACTTCAAAGACCAGTTGCTGATGAAAGTGCATCAGATAAAACAAGACTTAAATACCTTGAAGCACTTGGAAAATCATTTGCAAAAGATATAAAATCTTTAACGGATGCTTGGAAATAAAAAA
>JALTDI010000358.1 GCA_027074255.1 Desulfurellales bacterium | reverse complement strand
CAGATGGCAGGAACGCTTTCGGGGGGTGAAAGACAGATGCTTGCCATGGCAAGGGCATTAATGGGCAAACCAAAATTAATTATGATAGACGAGATATCCCTTGGATTGATGCCGAAATTGGTTGATACTGTATTTGAAATAGTTGACAAACTGCACAGAAGCGGAATAACCGTTCTTTTGTCGGAGCAGAATGCACATAAAGCGGCGGAAATTGCAGATAAAATATACATTCTCGAACTCGGAGAGGTTGTAAAAGAAACCGACAAAAAAGGCATTTTTGACGACGATGAGATAAGAAAAGCCTATTTGGGAATGTGAATACTATGTGTGTTTTTCTAAAATCTTTTCGAATTCATCTTCAATCAGCGGTTTTGAGAAAAGATAGCCCTGTATATAATCGCATCCTATTTTTTTAAGGATTTCAAGCTGAGTCTGCTCTTCCACACCCTCGGCTATGGTTTTCATTTTTAATCTTTTGGAAAGATAAACAATTGTTTCTACTATTGCCATTGTGCTTTCGCTTTTAAGCATCTCTCTGATGAAAGATATATCTATCTTTACAAAATCCACATTCAATTTGGAAAGATAGGATAAAGACGAATATCCCGTTCCAAAATCATCTATGGAAAAACGAATGCCGTGAGAGTGAAGTTTTTTAATAATTTTTTGTGCATATTCCATATTTTCAAGGAACAGCCTTTCTATTATTTCCAGACTTATAAGTTCTGTTTTTACATTATGATTTTTTATTATGGAAACTACGATTTCGGGAAAATCGGCGCTATTAAAGCTCAGCGGGGATATATTAATGGATATGGGAACAACCCTAAGGCCTTTCTCACTCCATAAAGCAATTCTTTCGGAAACCTTGCCAATCACCCATTTTTCTATTGATGCTATCATTTTTGTCTCCTCCAGAAACGGTATAAACTCCATAGGCGGAATTATTTTGCCGTCCTTTTTCCATCTTATCAGTGCCTCGGCTCCAACTAAGGTTTTATTTTCCGAATCAAAATAGGGCTGGTAATGAAGCACGAATTCGCCGTTAGAAAGAGCTTCTTTCATATCGTTTCTCAAATGCAGCTTATGTGCGGCCTCTTTCTCAAATTCGGCCTTATAAAAACCCAGCGAACCCTCACCTTTGGCTTTTGCATCAACCAAAGCCGTTATTGCTTTTTCTATGAGTCCGTTCGGTTTCTTATCGTCTTTCGGATACAAACTTAT
>JALTDI010000357.1 GCA_027074255.1 Desulfurellales bacterium | reverse complement strand
TAAATTACATTAAAATTCTAATTTTAGTGTAATTAATCGTCTGAAAATAAAAATGCCCTGCAAAAAAGCGAAAAAGGGTTTGACGATAGGTCTGACGATAGAGCCGATGGGAGACTTAATTCGCTTAATTCGCAACGGACTTTTTTAGATTGATCGCTTTAACCGAAAAGTTTCTCCTTTAAAGGATTAGAGCTTGTGAACAGGGAGAATGGCATTTCTCTTTCTCCCAAAATTTCACAGGCTTCATTATCTCCCGCCTGACACTTTGCCACCAATCCGATCAGCTCTTGTTTGAATTTAACATCCTTCTCAGCAGCGTCTTTTAGGATATCAAGCACCTCTTTGCGAGTACTCGGATCTTCAATCGCTTGGTCAAGAGGGATGGCCGTTTCCAGGGCATCAGGTTTCTCAGAGGCGTCTGGCACAGACTTTGCTTCTGCCTTCTTCACTTCCTCCCGGGGAGCAGGTTCAGGTTTCTTTCTTGCCTCTTTCCTCATTTCGGCCATGGCTGCGAGCATCTGTTTTGCCAGGCCGCTGATGTCATCAGAGGTCTTCATGGTAATTGAGTCTGGCAATCCATCTATCTTGCTTTTCAGGTCCGCAATCTCTTTTGTCTCAGATTTGAGATTGGCTACATCTTTTCTGAGACTATTTAGGAGGTCACATTGCCCGCCAATGCACTCATTGACTGCCCTCTTTATAGTCTCCAAGTCAATCGGCGGTTGAGCTGGTTGCGGGTGAACTGGTTGAGGCTGAACTGCCAGTGTCGCTTGAGTTCCCGGATCACCTGTCACGGTTGTAGTATTTTTTTTGTCAATAAAGTCAAGGATCATCTTTTTGGGATACCGGCGGTGCCCCCCTCTAGTTGTAGAAGGAGTAAGGACACCTTTCTTTGACCATCTCTGAAGTGTAGATTTGCTGACTCCTAATAAAGTCCGAGCTTCAGCAGGTAAAAGCATTTCTTTTTCTGGTATTTGACTCATTTTTTATCTCCTTTGTTTTCGATTTTGGGTATTTTTAGTTCGTTTAGTTCGTTTTACTGATCTATTTTTAGCCCGTCTTGAGCTATTTCTTTTCTTTTTACAAGGTTTTGACACTTTTTTGTACACTTTTAGAAGTGGCTGAACACTTTCAGAAAATTTTTTGGTAATTTCTAACGCAACGAAAAATCCTTGCAGGGGATTTTCTGCAGTGGATTCTTTTTTAAAAGTCTCCGAAATTTCTGC
>JALTDI010000356.1 GCA_027074255.1 Desulfurellales bacterium | reverse complement strand
GGAATAGTAAACTCGGAGGAACAAACCCTGTGCCCCAGTTTGATTTTATAATAGTTTTTGTTGGTTCTATCAAATACTCGGTTCCGATTTTATATGTAAATGTATTGCCGAATGTCTGATAATGATCCTCTCTTGAGTTTAATTGGAGTTTTAAGTTTCCCAAGGTTTGCAGAAGTTCCAAAAAGCCTCCCGTGTGCTCTCTTGAAACATCTATCCGCGACGGATAATCATACACAGCTCTGTCTTTTGCGTATTCCGCACCCGATACAAGTGTTGTATTGCGTGAAAGATTGTAGCTCATACTGGTACTTGTTCCATATTTTATGCCTTTCCACCAAGGGCATGGTTTCGGAGGCGAATAATAATACTTATTATTTTGCACATAGTGGGTTTCTATGTTAATTTTAGCATTATCAAACTTTTTTCTGACATTGAACTTAGCAAAATAAAAATCAACCTTATTTCTATTAGATAGCGCCTGCGGCGTTAAATTGGATGGTGCTGAGTTATTTGGACATACGGGATTATTTTTCGAACGTTTGCAGATATCATTATACTGAATCGATTTATATGTGTTGAATATCAAATGCGTCATTAAACCGTTCCCAAGATTATACCCCATATTGCTGTAAAATGAGTATCTATGATATCCGTCCCTTTTGCCGCCTTCGGAATACGACTTTGTTGAGTTGTTCCACGAATAGGTTTGAGGTATGCCTGTGGTGTCAAAAGCCGACCCGGACAAATAAAATGATATATCCTTTTTTTGTCCGCTTAAAGATAGATACTCTCTTGTTGTGCCGAAAGATCCATAAGTTTGTTTAAAATCAATATGCGGCTTTCCCATCCCTTTTTGCGTAATGATGTTCACAGTGCCGCTTGCAGCATTAGCGCCCCAAAGCCCGCTTTGAGCACCCTGCAATACTTCTATCCTATTTATATTGTCAGGTACTATCGAATTAAAATTGAAGCGCGAAATGGGATAGTACGGGCTTTCTACTTCTATGCCGTTCATCATAACCTTTGGGTTAATAGGTATGCCTCTTATAAACATGTTTGCTATACCGCCGATGCCGCCGCTTTGAGGCGCAAAAACGCCTGGCAATTGATTGAGCAGATTTGTGACAAATAAATGATCGCCGTAGTTTTCAATCTGTTTTTTTGTAATAATCTGAGCATATGCAGGTGTGCTTTCAATCTTTTGCTTCACTCTTGAAGCTGTTACAA
>JALTDI010000355.1 GCA_027074255.1 Desulfurellales bacterium | reverse complement strand
GAGGGAATAGTAGGTGAAATTTACAAAGATATGGCTCACTTAAAGGATCAAATAGATAGGGCTTTTGAGTACGTTGATGAAATTTTTCTAAATTTGCGGAGTAAAAAAGAAAAGGCATCAAAACTCCCTTCCGGGGAAGAAATGCTCATAGCATACGATAATGTAAACAGGAGAGAAAATGCAGGTGATTCAGTGCCAATTCCGGACTTTAAAAAAGAACTCAAAAAAATGGGCTTTACTTTTGAGGATGAGGAAATAAACAAAAAGTTGTTAGAAATGGACAACGAGGAAATCATATACCTTCAACAGGCAAATAATCCGGAGGAGCTGGACGAAAGAGAAAAGGGAATAAATACCGACAGGGGCTTTTTATTCTACATTACATGGATAAAGAGATTTTAGAGAAGTTCAAGCAGTTAGGCCCATACAAAAATACCGTTGTAAGAAATCCATGGGAAACAAACGTAATCGACGTAGAAGAAATTCATCAGACATCCTATAGAAAAGCGATTCGTTCCATTGATAATGTAAAGAAAAACAGAAACGCCGCTATCTTTGTTTTGCAGGGAGAGCCGGGATCGGGTAAGTCACATTTGCTGTGGAGAATCTCAAAAAATGCGGAAGAAAAAAGATTTCTTTTTGTAAACATTGTTCCTTACATTTCAGTAAGTGGAATTTCCTATACGATAATATTACAAAGCCTCATAGAAAGCCTTTTAAAAAAACATCCGAATTTAAAATCACGCCCGATCGACCACCTTATAGGATGGACAATAAAACAGGGACTTAAGTTAGTTGAACAGAAAAAAATACCGAGACAAAGTACATTTTATGTGGAAACAATATTAAAGCAAAATGGTCTCCCTTTTGTTGCAAAAGGTATATTTGAAACAATCCCTCAAAAAAACACACGGGAGAAACTAAAGCAAGAAATAAAAAACACCCTGACAAACAAATATAAAGAGTTCCCTCGCTATTTTTTCCACTTAATTGCTATGCTTATGGATAAAGAAAAAGAGCGTCTCGCAATCGACTTTCTCAGAGGAGAGGAACTTTCTAACGAAGAGCTAAAAGAACTGAATTTGTCAGCCGGATTTAGAATAAATGAAGATGTTGCATATAAATTACTCATCTCATTTTTAAACTTTTCGCCTTTCCCTTTTGTAATTTCCATAGACCAAATTGAAACAATAGACAGGCATTTAAGCAGAGAAGACATAAAAGACTTTTTTGAAAAAAT
>JALTDI010000354.1 GCA_027074255.1 Desulfurellales bacterium | reverse complement strand
GATTTAGCCGAATATATGGGCTGGAGATAAAATGTAAAATAGTGATTTGAAAGTGATTGAAAGATGAGGTTTTCCGTTTGAAAATCTTTGTGGATAATGTTGTTCAATGCATTATCAAAGATTTTAAATCTGTTCTTACCCTGTCTTTTGGCCTCTTTTGAAGCATTTGTGGCGTTTGTTATAATGCTTCTTAAAGAATCCTGCTTGTTTTTTAAAATAGAGACTCCTATATTTATGCCGATGCTTATATCCTGATTATCAATCTCAATAGGTTTAGAGAAAATATCGAATATTTTTAATATGGTTGATTCAAGGTTTTGCTTATCTTTTTCAAGTGAGAGTATTACGAATTCGTCATCCCCTAATCTGCCTATTATTCTTCCTGTTCCTATGAGTTTATGTCCGATTTCTTTTAATAATCTGTCTCCCGTACGAACCCCGTAAATCTTATTTATATGAGAAAAATCGTATATATCAACTACCAAGATACATTTCAGCAGAGGAGTGTCTTTTAGTTTTGCTATTAATTCTTCCGCATCCTTTATGAATCCTTCGGCATTCAGCATATCCGTAAGCGTATCGTAATATCTAAATTTCCTAACCTGCTCTTCCAAATACATTTCTCTTGATGTGTCTTTTGACATTGCAATAAAATAATTTACACTGCCTCTGTCAACTATGGGTACAATCGTGTGGTAGAGCTGATAATGTTCGCCGTTTTTTGCTTTGTTTACTATTATTCCTCTATACACTTTTCCAAGCAGTATCGTATCCCAAAGGGCTTTATAGAATTCATCGTCGTATTGGTCAGATTTGAATAAAGACGGTTTTTTGCCTATTATTTCGTCCTGCTGGTAGCCTGATATATCAGATACCGCTTCGTTTGCATAGATTATATTGCCCTCGGCATCCGTAGCCAAAACCCAGTCTTTGGTGTTTTGTATTGCTTCTGAGAACAGCCTTTTGTAAAAGAGCTCATGAATATTTGCGATTGAGAAATGAATATCGTTTTGAATCTCCTTCAATATAGGCATAATATAGTCGTCAAAGAAAAACGGCGTTTTGGAATAGAGATTCACGGCATATCTATACTGTGAGTTTTCTTTAATAGGTATATAGCAGACAGACAAAAATCCCTCTTTCATAAGCTCAGTTTTATATACCCCCATCTTTTTATCGTCCGGCACATAGTTTGACAGCACTATCTTTTCGTTGACAAGCGACCTGTATATGGGAGCGGTTTTGTCTGTTAAAAGCGAACTGTTGACTGCATCAAGAGCGTATTCGGCGTATCTGCTGCTGCCTGAGTATGCAATCATATCGGCTTTGTTATCTTCAATAGAGACTACCCAAATCAGGTCTATATATTCGTTTTCAATCAGTCTTCTGCAGATATCCTCAAACAACGCATCTTTTGTCGAGTTGTGAATGATTGCCTGGTTGATGCTGCTTAGCATCTTTCTAAAATTATTGAATATGGCTTCCCTTGTTATGTCTGTTAAATGCATTATGCTCAAATTTGACAAGCCTCCATTAATTGTGTCTATGAAAACATTTGCTATCTTAGGCAGATTACCCTTTGTTTTTAGCTTAATGTTGCGGTAGGTTTTATTTTCTTTTTTCTGTATGGTTTCTTCTATGGATTTTTCAAACTCACTGTCGAATATTTTAGACAAATCCTTGTTTTTCAGTTCTTCCGGAGTGTAGTTTATTATCTTGGCAAAACCTTTGGTTGATAACACTATTTTGCCTGCTTTAATGACGGCAACGCCTATCAGTTCATTATCATCCAAGGTCTTAAAGATAGATTTTAAGTAATCGTCATTCTGCATATTATTATTTTTCCCTTTTGTATATCTTAAACTCTCTGTCATCCATTTAACGCATCAAAAATTAAAAGCCTTAAAAATTTGTGGTTATATAAACCCTCGCTTTTTTATAAAGAATTTTATAAAAAATGTAAAGAAAAAATTAGATTATTAACAAAATATGTTTTTTTAAACAGGCTGGGGTTGTGCTGAATTTAAGGTAAAAAATCGTCATAGATTCGGCAAGCCTTTGCTTGACCTATTAAATACAAAGAACCCGTAACAACAATCGTAGTTTCTAAATGTTTCATTGATGAAAATAGGGCTTGATTCATGTTGCCGCATACTTCAGTGCTGTTTTTATTTTTTATAAACTCTTTCATTATATCTGCATCCTCGGATAATCCGTGTTGTGCAATGGACGTTAATATAACGCTTTTGAAGTGCGGAAGCAGAATTTTAAGTGAATTTTTCCAATCTTTCTGTTTTAGGGCTGAGAATATCAGCAGTTTATCTTCTTTAATTTTCTTTAAATCCATAGCAAGTTTGGCTGCGGCATTCTTGTTGTGCGCTCCGTCTAAGATAATTGTTTTGCCGTTTGTTTTTATTATCTCAAACCTACCAGGCCAAAAACTGTTTCTCAACGATTCGTATTTTAGGTTAAACATATAATGCTTGTTTAAAACGTCAATTGATAGAAGCGCAGTGGATAGATTTTCTTTTGACACCGTACCCTGCATTTGCGTTTTTGTTCTTTTAGCCTTGTTAGCGTAGGTTTTATCCGCAAAATAGAGTGTTTTATTTGAATTTTGTTTTATTGTTTCAATAACAGTTTTGTTGTTTTTTCCTATTACACCGATATTCTTTATAATCTTTGATTTTGTTTTCGCTATTTCTTTGTGTGTTTTGCCCAAGTGCTCGGTGTGGTCGAGTGAAATGCGAGTAATGATGCTTAGAATAGGATTGACCGTATTTGTTGCATCGAATTCACCGCCCATTCCCACCTCTAACACAGCTATTTCAACATTCATATCCTTAAAAATCAAAAATGCCAAAGCGGTCAAAAATTCGAAATAGGTAAGATGTCTGCCGTTTTGTTTTTTTTGCAGATATTGGGCGTAATCGAGCAGTATTGAATAGCTTACAGGCTTGTTGTTTATTTTGAATCGTTCGTTTATCTGAATTAAATGAGGTGAGGTATATGTTCCTACATTGAAGCCTGCATCAAGAAAAGCGTCTGTCAAAAATTGGCAAAGGGTGCCTTTTCCGTTTGTTCCGCCGATAAGGATAGATTTAAAACCGTTCTGCGGATCACCGATTTTGTTTAAAAATTCTTTAATTCTATTTAGTGACAAATCGATAGAGTAAGGCTGTAGGCTGTTTAGTATATTTGAGAATTGCTTGTATGCATCTATCTCGTTCATTGCTTTATTGCGACAGCGGTTGCATATTTTTTTGTGTGGCTTATTGAAATTTTAATATTTGATTTTTTACCCTTTATAAAAACTTCCGGTTTTCCGCTCTTTTTATTTATGACTTCTATATCGCTAAAATGCAATTTTGCGTCAAAAACCTTGATTATTGCCTCTTTTGCACAGAATCTGCCGCATAATGACGGGTAAGGGTCTGTTTTTTTAAAACAATATTCTATTTCTTTTTCATTAAAAATCCTGTTTAGGAACCTTTCTTTCCATCTCAAATGGGCTTTTTTTATCCTCTCTATATCTTCTATGTCTATGCCTATTTCCATCTTTCCTCATCAATCAGCTGTTTCATTAACCTAACGGCTTCTTTAATTCCGACAAATACGCTTTTGGCAATTATACTGTGGCCTATGTTCAATTCCGTTATTTCTTTTATTGCAGCCACCGGTTTAACATTTTCGTAGGTTAAACCGTGTCCGGCATGAACCTCCAAACCCAATGATTTTGCATATTTGGCGGCATCTTTCAGCCTGTTTAATTCTACTGCTCTATCCTTCAAAGAAGCATTGGCATAGGCGCCTGTGTGTAGTTCAATAGCATCAGCTCCTGTATTTTTCGAGTTTTTTATTTGTTCTTCTATCGGGTCTATAAACAAAGAAACAAAGATATCCTTACGTTTTAAATTTTCTACGACATCCCTAATCCTTTGAAACTCAGATACCACATCGAGTCCTCCCTCTGTTGTGATTTCCTGTCTATTTTCAGGGACAAGTGTTGCCTTCTCAGGCTGCACATCCAAAGCAATTTCAACGATTTCTTTGTTTAGGCTCATTTCAAGGTTCAATTTTATTTTAATGAGTTCTTTAATTTGATAAACATCTTTGTCTTGTATATGTCTTCTATCTTCCCTTAGATGCACCGTTATGCTGTCAGCCATTGCTTCTTGAACAAGAAGAGCCGCATAGGCGGGTTCCGGTTCATTTGTCATCCTTGCCTGTCTGATTGTTGCAATATGGTCTATATTAACGCCAAGTTCCATCTTATCCTCCTACACCTTTTGTCCGTATATGGTTAATTTTCTTTTTGGAATAACAATAATGCCGAACATAATAGCTCCGAGGCAATTTGCCGTTATGTCGTTTGTCGAGAATGTGCCGTAGGACAAAATATACTGCACTCCTTCGGTTAAAACTCCGAGAAGGCACGTGAATATAACCGATGCCGTAGAGAGCAATTTTTTGTTTTTTATAAATTTTGAAAAATAAACATAGCCAAAGATGGCAGTAATAAAATACAAAATAAAATGAATAGATTGACTCTCTATGTTCTGTGCATCAATAAAATTAAAACGTAAAACGGATAACAGCAGTACAAAAACACTCCATATCGTGAATATCAAGCC
>JALTDI010000353.1 GCA_027074255.1 Desulfurellales bacterium | reverse complement strand
TTCAAGGCAAAGCAGAAAAAAGACAAATAAAAAATGCTCACATAGGCTTGACCCACAATATAGGCGGCTTCCCGGCAATGAGCATAACAAGCGTAGCAATATTCGGCAATATTTAATTATAGCTCCCTCTTTTTTTGATTGTTATCGATTTGCCCGACACCTAAAATATAATATTCCGACAGATTCATCCATATTCACAACAATTCTTATCTCGAATTTGTTCATCTATCATTTTAAATCTTTGAGCTCTATTTGGCTCTTTTAAAAAGGACCGCAAGCTGACTAAATCGTTTATCTTTGAATATTTTAAAAAAAGAATTATAGATATATGTATAGAATGCTTGTGTGAATAGGAGGCTGCATCATGTCCGAACAAGAAAAAAAATTAGATATATTATTAAAGATTCTTAAAAAAGTATATGCCGAAGAGATACCTTTTCATCAATTGTTACAGCTTCAGATGTTATCCTTTGAAAAAAATAATGTATGCATAAGGGTTGACGCAAGAGAGGAGCTTTTTGGAAATTATAAATATAAAATGATGCATGGCGGTGTAATTTCCTCGATATTAGACACAACCGGCAGTGTTATAACTTCAATAGCTGTAATGGAAAAAATAAAAGATAGACCATTCGAAGAAATTAAAGAGAGAATGTTTAAAATCGGCACTGTTAATTTAAATATTGGTTTTATATCACCGGGGTGCGGAAATCATTTCTTGTCATCAGGCTCGCTTTTACACATTGGAAATAAAATTGCTATTGTGCAGCTATATTTACACAATGACAAAAAAACCCTTATTGCCGTTGGAATGGGAACATATGCCTTAGTGTAAGCGAAAAATAACGTCAATATTTTCAAATCTGAAGTTTGAGCTTATCGATAATTCTTTTCGCCTTTTCATTGTCAAATTCTATGTTTGTTATGTATATAGTGGCGCTGCCGTATGCTATCAATGTGCCGTCTTTATTTTTAATCTGGGCTTTTGTTATAGCAAGCTTTGCGCCTTTATTTATTATAAATCCCTCAGAGTAAAGGTCTTTTCTTTTAGCCGGTTTTAATAAATATGTGTGAAGTTCTGTTGTGACAACCCACTTGTTCGGGTAAAAAGCTGCAGCGCTGAACCATGTTGCATTGTCTATCAAAGCTGAAATTATGCCTCCGTGGATGTCTCCGAATGCGTGACAAAAGTCAGGTTTAAATCCTAACTTAAAATGGGCCCTATACTCATCGTCAAACCATATATCACTATTTAATGTTTCTTTGATCGGGGCTAACCTATAAATTTCCTCCAACTTTTTTGTCCATAATTTTATATCCATACCTTCAATTCCTCGCCTTCAAAATTCTTAACATAGTTTTAAAATTAGTTTTATTATTCACATTATCCCTTTTTTCAACATCACTTTAGCTACTTAATCCTTTAACCAATATAATATTTTAAGACAAACTGATGTCGTTGTCAAACAGCTCATTATTAAATAAAAATCAAAAACAAAACTGGAACTATCATATAAAATAAGATAATCTAAGTCCTTGTGAAATATGAAAAAAAGACCGACGTAGGATTGATAATACCCTTGGCCGTATTCCTCGGAGGAATAGGAGGAGGAATTGTTTTTCCCATTCTTCCTATTCTCGGATTGCAATATGGGCTTTCGGCGGCTTTTATAGGATTTATATTATCTGCCAACAGGATAGCACGCATAATATCCAATCAGATGGTAGGTATATCTATCGATAAGTTCGGCGGCAAAAAACCTTTAATAATAGGATTAATAATAGAGAGTATCGGCAGCCTGTTATATGTATATTCGCTGTATTCTAACTACCACGGTATAGTTATGCTTATCGGCAGGCTTGTATGGGGTGTCGGATCTGCTTTTGTATTCATTTCAGCAAGTACAATAGCCCTGAATTTATCTGTACGTTCAACACGCGGAAAATCAACGGCAAAGGTAAGGATAGCTCTCTCATTAGGTGTCCCGGCAGGCCTTGTTTTGGGCGGTATTCTCGCTAGTATCTTAGGCGATGCAATAGCTTTTTTATCCAGTGCCGTAGCATCTCTTGCCGCAGCGATATTTGTATTTACAGCATTTAAGGAAAAGATAGCAATAACCTCGAAAGTGTCAATCAATATTAAGGATGCATTCATATATATGTTTAAACATAAAACCGTTTTTGCCATAGGGCTATACAATCTTTTTACTTTCTTTTCTCTGCAAGGAGTAGTTTTGGCAACCTTGGTGTTATTTATAAAAAGCAAAAATCTGCATTTTATTTATCCGGATGCCAGATTCAGCAGCGGTATTATTATGGCTTTTATGATGATTTCATCAGGCATAAGCAGCGTAATTACAGGCAGAATAATAGACAAACTTAAAATTAGGTCAGTTATAGCCTTTCCGTTTATTATTGTAGTTATATTGGGTTTTATACTCCTTTCCATAGCAGAAGATTCGCTTACGGTTATTATATCATTAATAGCTCTCGGCAGCGCAATAGGCATAAACAACGTAACACTCTTGAGTATCCTCGGTGATATGACAAATACACAAAAAAGGGGCATAAGCGTATCCTCATATCAGCTTCTCGGTGATATAGGCGGTATGCTAGGACCTATATTCGGTGTTCAAATAGGGGTTTTATGGGGTTTTTCAACAGTTTATCTAATAACCGCAATTATATTTTCTTTTTCATTTTTTATCCTTTTTTACCTTTATAAAGTAGAAAAAAACGCCATAAATTTAAGCGCCAAAGGGTAGCGATAAAAAAGGCAGCAATTTATATATAAAAAATAAACAGGCCTCACGCTCCGCACTTTGGCTAACATTTTCTTTAAGACATTCTGGATAAGGCTTTGAGTTTGTGATAAAATCAAACAGCAATAAGAAAAAAGTTTAAAGAATCCGTTATATAAAGGTACATTTATGGCTTATGCTGCTTTTTTATTTATAGTGCTTATATGGAGCTATTCCTGGATTGTGGTTAAGCTTGCCCTGCAATTTATCGGGCCTTTTGATTTTGCTTTTTTTAGAACATTCATCGGGCTCATAGCCCTATTTCTTATAGGGATACTCTCAAAAAAGATAAAAACACCAAAACATATTGGCCTTGTTGCACTATTAGGCATTTTCCAAACCGGTATATTCTTAATCTTAGCATGCTGGGCATTGGTAGCTGGCGGGGCTGGCAAAACGTCTATATTGGTTTATACAATGCCGTTCTGGGTGGTTTTACTTTCCAAATTTTTACTGAAAGAAAAGGTAATGTTTATACAGTGGACTGCCACCTTTATAGCGCTGTGCGGCCTTATATTAATACTCGAACCATGGAGTATGGGCGGAAATTTCTTCAGTAAATTCTTAGCTGTTTTGTGCGGCATGAGCTGGGCGTTGAGCGTTGTTGTAGCCAAAATAATCCACAATAAAGAAGATACCGACATTTTATCGCTTACGGCATGGCAAATGTTCTTTGGTATTATACCTATGGTAATAGTGTCTTTTATAGTCAAGGAAAGGCCTATAGATTATTCAGACTATCTCATTTTTGCTTTACTGTATAGCGGATTATTTGCAACAGCGATTGCATGGGCATTATGGCTGTATCTTCTTAAAAAACTGCCGCCCCATATCGTGGGTTTGAATGTTTTGCTCATACCAGCTTTGGCCATTTTGATATCCTGGATTCAGCTTGGAGAACTGCCCAGCCTAAGTGAATTCTTCGGTATATTGCTGATATTGTCCGCTTTGCTTTTAACATACATATCATCACTGATAGCATTTAGAAAACAAAAACTCAATTTTTAAAATAAAACAAAGGGATTATTTAAGCTCAATTTTTATCCCTTTAAGGTGTTTTTTTGAAATTTCATAGCATTTGTCTTGATTGGATTTGTTATACGCAAAAGCCGCCGCTTTCGATATCTTCATACCTTTTAAATATTCTCCCGTAACATTATGGTTTAAGTTATAGGCATACATTATCATCCTATGGGCGTTTTTAACATCCATTCCGCATGCTCCCCAATTATTAATCAGCAGTTTTGTATTTATCACTCCGGGATGCAGACAGTTCACGCTAATTTCCTTTTCTTTCAACAGTCCGGCGAGCTTAAAAGCAAACAATATGCTGCACAGTTTCGATAAGGAATATGCATCATAACCGCCCGCAAATTTTTTATTCTCCAATGCTTCAAAGTCAATATAAGAGGCATGAGCCATAGACGAAACTATTATTATCTTTGATGGGGCATTATTAATAAGGCTATTGAGCAAAATATGCGTAATTAAAAAGGGTGCAAGGTGATTTACCTGATATGTTTTTTCAAAACCGTCCTTTGTCAAAACCACGCCGTCTGCAAAACAACCGGCATTATTTATCACGACCTTTATATCTTCATCTGCAATTGCCTCAAAGGCTGTTTTTGTTTGATTTAAATCTTCGAAATCAGCACATACGGTTTTTATAACTATTTTAGGATTTTCTTTTTGCAGCAAATTTTTAACATCAAAGAGCTTCTTTTTACTCCTGCCGTGTATAATCATATTTTCACCGGCTCTTGCAAATTCTACGGCACTTCTTAAACCTATACCGTCTGTAGAACCTGTGAGAAGTATAAATTTTTCTTTCTTCATTTTGCACTCCTGCGATTAAAA
>JALTDI010000352.1 GCA_027074255.1 Desulfurellales bacterium | reverse complement strand
ATAAATACGGAATTAAACAGAACGTTCCTGCTGTTTTGGATGTAATGGCTGATTTCATGCTAAAACATCCGTCTGTAAAAATTAGAATAGAGGGAAATTGTGACGAAAGGGGAACAGAGGAATACAACTTGGCACTCGGTGAGAAAAGGGCTAAATCTGCCAAAGAGTATCTTATATCCCAGGGCGTTGCTCCGAATAGAATAGAAACAATATCATACGGAAAAGACAGGCCGTTAGACCCCGCACACAACGAAAAAGCTTGGGCAAAAAACAGAAGAGATCATTTTGTTATCTTATCGAGGTAAATAATGCTTAGATTATCTTCAATACTTGCATCGATATTGATGGCTGTTGTCCTTGCCGGTAGTGCGTTCGCACAAGATAACCCTTACGCCGTTGAAACAAAAATCATTAAAAATGAGCAGGGAATAGCTAATTTAAGGCAGCAGCAGGCAAATTTATACCTAAAAATGGAAGATTTGCTGGTGAAATACGGCGAACTAAAAGGAAGGCTGGAAGACATGGCTCACAGATTGGACATTATAGAATCCAGGTTAAACAGCCTTGGCTCAGTCGCAAAATGCACTGAAAATAATACGCCTGCAATTCCCCAGTCTCGGTCTCAACCACTTTCAAATCAGGCTAAACCCGCTCCTGTGTCTAAATTGCCGGCTAATCAAGTTCAAAAGCAGATTGCTACCAAAGCTCATAGCAATGTAAAACCTGCACAAAATGTCCAAAAGGCTGTTTTCAGCGCTAAAAAGGTAATACAAAAAAAGAAAACAATCATAAAGAAAAGTCCTGCTAAAAAAACAATCGCAGCCCAAACAACATTAGAAACTGATAAAAAAGCCTTTATTTATGCTAAGAAACTATATGATGAAAAACATTACAATAGGGCTATTCAGGCTTTTGAAACATTTAAACGGCAGTATGGAAATTCAAAATACATGCCCGATGCCATATTCTATTCGGCTCAAAGCCATTTTGCAAAGAAAGAGTATGACAAAGCCATTATAGGATATGATTATCTTGTAAATACTTATCCCAAAAGCAGCAAGGTGCCTGCCGCACTACTTAATGAGGGTATTTCTTTCATCAAATTAGGCGATAACATAGATGGAAAATATTTGCTGCAAAAGACAGTAAGAGAATATCCGGCATCCAAAGAGGCTTCTGTTGCTAAACAATATTTAAAAAAGATTAAATAAATTATTTAAGAGGTGTCTCAAGGTATAAATGGATTTA
>JALTDI010000351.1 GCA_027074255.1 Desulfurellales bacterium | reverse complement strand
GCCAAAAAACCTAAAACGGCAAAAATCGTATCTATGGTAAGGGTTTTTTTGGGATGTTTTTTTGACGTAGGATATAGAATAAAGCCGACAAAAACAATAAATGAGAAAAAAATAGCGTTTTGATGCAGTGTTGACATCACACCAAAACTGTTGAACCACAAAGAAAAGGCCGTCAAGATGACACTGGCAACCTTGACAGCCTTTCCTATCAAACCTAATTTATCAATGTTTCTGACTAATATCTTTGAACCGGCTTCCTCTTCTTCTAACAGATTTTCTTCGCTCATGCTACTTTGCTGTTAATTTTGCCGGTATCTTTAAACCCTGCTCCTTATAATATTTGGCAGCACCCGGTGCAAGCGGAACCGGCAGCCCTTTTATAGAGTTTTCAAGCTTAATAGCATATGTGGCTTTATGAATATTATGCAGGAAGGGAAGATTTTCATAAATGGTTTTAACTATTAAATAAACATCCTTTGCAGGAATACCTTTTCTTACAGCAAGGAAGTTAGGCTGGGCTATTGTGTTTATATCTTTTGTCTGACCGGGATATGTTCCGGCTTTTATGACATATCTAAACCATACGTCGTAGTTTGAGTCTATCTTTTTAAGCTGGGCATCGGTGAAATTCAGTATTCTCGCCTTTTTAGCGCCGACTCTTGCAAAAAGCCTTGTTATAGCTGCAACAGGCGGTCCTGCGGGTGTATTCGCTCCTGCTATTCTTCCGTCAATCATAGCTTCTATGCTCTGATTATATCCCAGATAAACCGGACTAAAATCCTTGCCTATTTTTATACCCAAAGAAGAAAGTATAACTTTACCGCTGCCTTCTGTTCCGCTGCCCCTTTTACCTATGGAAAATCTCTCGTGAAGACCCTTCAAGTCCATTATGTTGCCCGTTTTAACATATTTGCTCAATAAAGAGAAATGCTCAACGTTCTGCCACAGTGCCGTAACGGAATAAAAGAACCTCTGGGGTTTTTTGTAAACGCCCTTGCCGTTATACGCCATTGAACCGAAAAGCCCCTGCAAAATGGCAAAATCAGCTTCTTTATCCCTTAGCAGTCTGACATTTTCACCGCTTCCCGCCGATGTAATGGCCGTTGCCGTTATGCCTTTTTTTGCAAGTTTCATGTTTATCAAAGTGGCGATAGCCACGCCCACAGGATAATAGGTCCCTCCCGGTGTCGCCGTTGCTATGATGTAATTCTTAACGGCAAACGATTTGGAAACACCAAATGTCATAAT
>JALTDI010000350.1 GCA_027074255.1 Desulfurellales bacterium | reverse complement strand
CTACCTCTTTTAACTTCTACTATAATTTCTAATAAATAACTTAATTGTTCAAAATTTTTAGATAAAGTTATTTCTTGCGTATCAACTCTAAATGGAATTTCTCTACTTTCACTATCGCTAATTACATCTAATTGTCCTGTTAAAAATTCATAAATACTACAACCATCTTCAGTAGAAGCAAATTCTAAAGCTTCAGCATTTGTTGTAGTTGGGTAAGTAACAAATTGAGTTGCTTTAATTCCAGTATGAACATACCAACATTCTGTATTTAAATTATATTCAAGAACAACATCATTTAAAATTTTTTCTATAGAACCATCTGGATTATATAAAGTAGTTGAACTTAACGCACAAAAAATACTTTGCCCTTTTCGTCCTAAAGCAGCAGATTCTAAAACTGTTTTACTTGCTCCAGTAAAATATCTTTCCACTTTAGTTGAAAGTAATTGAGGAGCAGAAACTCCAGTGGTAACATATATTCCTGTATAATGAATAAAAAATAATGCTCCAAAAGCTTTTACATAACCATTATCACTAACACAACCAATTCCCATATTATAATATTGTAAATTATAATTATTCCAAACAGCTATGTTATCATTACTTCCAATTAACATAATATCTCCGACATTAACTAGCATTTTAATTCTACCGTCATCCTGACTTCCAGTTAATTTAAAAGTATCATATTCTTTAACATCAACTCCACTATCTGGATTGTCTGCCCAACGAAAAATACGATTACCTTCATAAGTTCCTGCTACCCAAAGTTCATCAGAACTTTTTAAATCAGTAGCAAAAGAATTTATTGTAAGAGTATTAGCATCAAAATCTTTAGCAGTAACAGTTATTGTTCCTATTTTTGTTCCTCCTCTATATACATCAAGAGAATCAGAACTATGTATATACTTTATATCAGTAACTTTTAATTCTGTTATTGGTTGATTATGATCTCCATCAACTAATGCTACTATTCCTAACGGTTCAGAACTCATCATTAAACTATTTTTATATTCTGTTGTGCCTACTGTATAATCTGCTAAATATAATCTATCTTTATAATAATTTATTTTTCTTGCTTTAGGACTATTATAAAGATGTCCAGTATTTGTAGTAGAATCTACAACAGTTGTCCCATCGCTTTTAATATAAATATTATTATTGCTACCATTAACTAAAAATAAATTACCTTCTGCTATTGTTCCAGAAAAATCATTAGTAGCATCTAAATTTGTTCCAAGAGAAGTTAAT
>JALTDI010000349.1 GCA_027074255.1 Desulfurellales bacterium | reverse complement strand
TCTATCAGGAACAGGTTATGCAGATAGCAAGCAAGTTGGCAGGATATACACTTGGTGAGGCTGATATATTGCGAAGGGCTATGGGTAAAAAGAAGATAGAGGTAATGGAAGAACAAAGAGCATCCTTCATTCAAAGAAGCGTGGAAAATAACATAGATAAACAAAAAGCCGAACATATATTTGATTTGATAGCAAAGTTTGCCGAATACGGCTTCAATAAATCACACTCCGCCGCCTATGCCTATATTGCTTATCAAACGGCTTACTTGAAGGCGCACTACGAGGAATATTTTTTAAGTGCACTTTTGACAAGCGAAAAAAACAACACAGATAAAATCGCAAAATATATAGAGGAGTGCAGCAGGCTTAAAATAACCGTTCTTCCGCCGGATATCAATGACAGCTATCAGGATTTTGCAGTTGCCAAAAATGGGAATAAAAAGGTTATAAGATTCGGATTCGGCGCCATAAAAAACGTCGGCAGTGCTGCAATAGAAAATATTATAAAAACAAGAGAAGTCGGGCGATTTGAGTCGATATTTGATTTTTTAAAGAGGGTCGATACGAGAAAAGTCAACAAAAAAGTTATGGAAAGCCTGATTAAAAGCGGATGTTTTGATTCTTTACATAAAAACAGGGCAAGTCTTATGGCATCTTTGGAAAGCCTGCTTGAATGGGCAAACAGAAAAGAGAGCAAACCCAAAAATATGCAGTCACTGTTCGGGGCTGCCGATAATGAAAAGGACATCCTGCCTAAACTGACAGAAGCGGAATCGATGAAAGAGGCAGACGTGCTGAAATATGAAAAAGAGTTGCTTGGTTTTTTTGTCAGCGCCAACCCGATTAACAAATATAAAAGCATTATTGAGAGTATAGTAACGACCACAAGTAATAACCTTTCAAATATTTTTTCAGGAAACGCCGTTCTTGCCGGCATTCCTGTTTCTATGAGAAAGACAAAAACAAAGAAAAAAGAAACTATGGCATTTGTTAAATTTATGGATGTGAATGGAACATTTGAGGCCACCGTATTCCCGAGATTGTATGAAAAGAAAAAAGAACTTCTTGAAGACGATAAACTCCTGATACTTACGGGCACGATAGATACAACAACGGAGAAACCGAGCGTCATTATTCAAGACATATTTGACATTGACAAACTTGAAAACCATGTGAAGGAGATTGAGCTTTATTTGGACGAATCGAAAACAGACAAACTGTCGGAGATAAAAAATATACTTCAAATACACAAAG
>JALTDI010000348.1 GCA_027074255.1 Desulfurellales bacterium | reverse complement strand
ACAACGGCAGAATTGTTACCAGCGAAGGATATCCCCTATCACCCGAGATAGCCATACCAAGCGATACGGTCAGTATCAATATAGGCAACGACGGAACGGTTTCCGTACTGGAAGCCGGACAAACAACGCCGTCTCAAATAGGACAGATTCAATTGGCTAACTTTATAAATCCTGCAGGGCTGAAGTCATTGGGGCATAATCTTTATCAGGAATCGCAATCATCTGGCAATGCAACCAACGACAATCCCGGTTCAAACGGGCTTGGAACAATAGAACAGGGTATTTTGGAAATGAGCAACGTTAGCGTAGTGCAGGAAATGGTGGAGATGATAGCGGGACAAAGGGCCTATGAAACAAATGCCAAAGCAATACAGACTAGCGATGAAATGCTTCAAACAGCTAATAATCTTAAGCGTTAGTATATTTCTTTTATTAGCGTCCATATCCAAGGCTTGCGACATAATACTAAACTCTAACGTAATTGCTGACTCTGATTCTATTTATCTAAAAGATATAGCCGGAAAATATCCTAAAAATATAAAAAATATCTTTATAGCGTATGCACCTTATATCAATAACACGCTTACAATCACAAAAGCATATATTCAATCCATTCTAAAAAATGAGCATTTAAAATTCAGTATTTGCGGCAATATCGTCAAAATCAGAAGAAAAACGTTCCTTATAACAAAAAAAACGGTTAAAAACCTTATAAAAAACAAAAACATCGAAATATTTTCAAAGATGCCTATTGTTCTACCGTATAATAATTATCATATTAAAATTAAGCACATAAAAAGCAGCGAAAAATTTATATGGATTAAGCTGGCCGTATTGAATGGAAACAAACTTTATAGGGTTATAACAATTAGCGCAAAAAAACCTTCTGAATTGACAATTCCTGTTGCGAAATTTGATATAAGAAGAGGAGAAATCATTAATATAGGTGAAATAAAGTTTGCAAAGACAGATTCTCCTTTAAACAGTACAGCTATAAAAACACTCCGGGCAATAGTCGGAAAGGTGGCCGTCTCGGATATAAGGCAGAACCAGCCGTTCACAAATGCAAACACAAAAAGAGAAAAATTTGTTAAGCGCGGCGACCTTGTTAAGGTAGAGGTAAAATACGGGTCAATACAGATAAGTACAATAGCAAAGGCCTTGCGCGGAGGATTCAAGAGCGATATAATACCCATTATGTATTTAACGTCAAAAAGGGTTATTGTTGCCACCATCATCGGCAGAAAAGAAGTGGAAG
>JALTDI010000347.1 GCA_027074255.1 Desulfurellales bacterium | reverse complement strand
AAGATAGACGCAATGGCTCGTATTCTGATATCTATGGTACGAGGGTATCCACATCAGGTGAAGTTTTAGATACAGCAGGAATTCCCATATCAACAGGAGCATATTGGCAGAAGTCTCCTTCTATAGCCTTTGATGGCACAAACTATTTTGTGGTATGGCAGGATTATCGCAATCCCTCATATGATATCTATGGAGCGAGGGTATCCACATCGGGGGTGGTGTTAGATACAGCAGGTTTTCCTATATCAACAGCAGCAAATAACCAAGAATATCCCTCGGTGGTCTTTGATAGTACTAATTACCTTGTTGTATGGCAAGATGGACGCAGTGGTGCATATGGTAACATCTATGGTGCAAGGATATCTACATCGGGGGTAGTATTGGATACAGCTGGTATACCTATATCAACAGAAACAAGTTACCAAGGGTATCCATCCATAGCCTTTGATGGCACAAACTATTTTGTTGTATGGACGGATGGAAACATTCATGGTACAAGAATAGATGCCTCAGGAACTGTATTAGATACAGCAAGTATACCTATATCAACAGCAACAAATTACCAAGGGTATCCTTCCATAGCATTTGATGGCACAAACTATTTTGTTGTATGGTCAGATGGACGCAGTGGCTCATATGACATCTATGGTGCAAGAATAGATACATCAGGAACGGTATTAGATACAGCAGGTATACCCATATCAACAGAAGCAGATTTGCAAGAGTTTCCTTCTATAGCCTTTGATGGTAGAAACTACCTCGTTGTATGGCAAGATTATCGTAGTGGCTTATCCGACATTTATGGAGCGAGGGTATCAATCTCGGGTGTTGTTTTAGATACAACAGGTATACCTATATCAACAGCAGCAAACTACCAATATGTGCCTTCTATAGCTTTTGATGGTACAAACTATTTTGTTGTATGGTCAGATGGACGCAGTAGCTCATATGACATCTATGGTGCAAGAATAGATACATCAGGAACAGTATTAGATACAGCAGGTATACCCATTTCAACAGCAGCTTATTACCAATATTCCCCTTCTATAGCCTTTGATGGTACAAACTACCTTGTTGTATGGGAAGATTACCGTAGTGATACAACTGATATCTATGGTGCAAGAATAGACGCATCGGGCACAGTATTAGATACAGCTGGAATTCCCATTTCAACAGCAACAGGTTACCAAGAGCATCCTTCTATAGCCTCTGGTGGCACAAACTATCTTGTTGTATGGCAGGATTACCGCAATAGCTC
>JALTDI010000346.1 GCA_027074255.1 Desulfurellales bacterium | reverse complement strand
TGTCTAACATATATTCTTATAAATATTTTATCAAAATTAACGCACTTTGATTTATATATGAATTTCACAGTAATACTTATATCAATACTGTTTTCAACCTCGGTGAGTTTTTTATTCAGTTTAATACCCGCATATAAAACGATACAAATAAAACCGGCTGGAATATTAACATGATTAACATATTTTTTTCTGCACTGAAATCCATACTGATTCATAAGAAACAGGCATTGCTGTCAACCGTAGGCATATTTATAGGTATTTTTGCCGTAATTGTCATAGTGAATTTTACATCATCGTCGAAACAGAAATTGGAAGACGAGTTAGACAAATTCGGGAAAAATATAATAACGATTTCAGCTCAGCTTCCTACGCATAATCCCCATAGACATAAAATAACAAAAACACTGACAATAGGGAATGCTGATACTATTAAAACTCGGCTCTCACAAGAAATAAAAAATATTTCTATGGACATACAAAACGGTGTTTTCAATGTTTCCACACCAAGCAGCACGATAACAACAGAAGTCATAGGCGTGACGCCGAGTTACTTTTCAATGAGAAAGTTTAAGCTGAAATTCGGCAGACTGTTTAACTATTTAGAAGAAAACGGAGCCTCAAATGTGGCTGTTGTCGGATCTGACATATATAAACAGCTGCTGAAAAGCGGAAATTATACAACGATAACCATAGGAACGACGCCATTTAAAATTATCGGTGTTTTAACCTCAATGGGCGTGAATTTATCCAATACAAATTTGGATGATATGGTTTATGTTCCTCTATCAACAGCGCGCGTTAAATTATACCATGCTGATTATATCTCGGATATCTATATTCAGTCTGCCTACAATATAAAAAACAATATTGCCGATATCCTACTTAAAGCGCACAATATAAAAAATCCAAAGTTTGCTGATTTTACTATCACTACAAATGAAGAATTGATAAAAACAAAGATGAAGGCAACGGATTTGCTCAGTATTTTAATGGTTGTGGTGGCAGCCATATCTCTGATTGTCGGAGGTATCGGGGTTATGGGTATGATGTTTGTGATGATAGAAAAAAGGAAAGAAGAAATTGTTATAAGAAGGTCTTTTGGGGCTACAAAAGGTGCGGTGTCCATCCAATTTTTAATCGAGTCTATAATTGTGTGCTTCATCGGCGGAGGCTTGGGCATACTGTTTGGGGAAATATGCAGTCTTGTGCTGTTTCATTTTGCTCATATGCCGGTTAATTTGAGTGTGAACGCCGTATT
>JALTDI010000345.1 GCA_027074255.1 Desulfurellales bacterium | reverse complement strand
GTTCTGTTGAAAATTAAATTGCCGCTGCTTGAATCCTTATCAAGACAGAAATAGCCTTTCCTTAAAAATTGATAATTCTCTCCCGTTTTTGCATTTTTTAAAGAAGGCTCAGCCTTACAGCTTTTTAATTCAATAAGCGAATCTTGATTGAAATTGTCCAAAAAGCTTCCCTCATTGCTGTTATCGGGATTTTCTTTATTAAACATATATGAATATAGCCGTACTTTTATGTCTATGCAGTGTCTTACAGAAACCCAGTGCAGCGTTCCTTTGACTTTTCTTCCGTCATCCGTCCAGCCGCCTTTTGATTTAGGGTCGTATGTGCAGTGTAACTCCTTAATATTGCCCTTTTCGTCTTTTATAACATTGGTGCAGGTAATATAGTAAGCATGTTTAAGCCTCACCTCTTTGCCCGGTGACAGCCTGAAATATTTTTTGGACGCATCTTCTCTAAAATCTTCTTTTTCTATATATATTTCCCTGCAAAACGGAATCTCTCTAACGCCGTCTTCCGGATTCTCTGGATTATTTTCAGCTTCCAAATGTTCGACTTTGTCTTCGGGGTAATTTGTAATAACAACCTTTATCGGTTCCAAAACGGCCATTACCCTCTTTGCCGTTTTGTTTAGGTCATCTCTTGCGCAGTGCTCCAAAAGGGCATAATCGACAATAGAATCACTCCTTGTGGTGCCTGTTTTTTCCACAAAATCTCTAATTGATGCTGGTGTGTATCCTCTTCTTTTCAGTCCTGCTATAGTAGGCATTCTCGCATCATCCCATCCTGTGACATATTTTTTTTCAACAAGCATGGTCAGCTTTCTCTTGCTTAAAACAGTGTATGTTAAATTTAATCTTGCAAATTCAATCTGCTGCGGTTTGTATAGTCCTAACTGGTCTAAAAACCATTCATACAAGATTCTGTGGTCTGCAAATTCAAGCGTGCACAGAGAGTGCGTTATTCCCTCTATGGAATCTTCGAGGCAGTGCGCCCAATCGTATGTAGGATAGATTGACCATCTGCTGCCGGTTTTATGATGTTTTTTACGGAGAATCCTGTACATAACCGGGTCCCTCATATTGAGGTTTGGGTGTGACATATCTATTTTTGCCCTCAATGTTTTTTTGCCGTCTTCAAATTCACCGTCTCTCATTTTCTGGAACAGGGTTAAATTTTCCTCAATGGAGCGATTTCTGTAAGGGCTGTCTTTGCCGGGCTGCGTGAGAGTTCCTCTGTATTCTCTTATTTTTTCGGCATCCAA
>JALTDI010000344.1 GCA_027074255.1 Desulfurellales bacterium | reverse complement strand
TCATACGGGTCCATTATCTCCACTCTCATTTCAAGCAGTCTGATAAAATTTTCAACCTTATTCAGTGCAAAAGTATTAACGTCGTCAAACGGCGTAATAATACAATAAGCATCCTTAAAAAGCCCTATTTTTGCCGCTTTAACACCGAATTTCTCTATACCGGCTATCGGATGTACAGGCACATAATAAACATTGTCAGTCAAAAAATCCTTTACCTCATCAATAATAGCACCCTTAACGCTTCCGACATCAATTATTATCGAGCCTTTTTTGAGTTTACTGAAAACTTCCTTGAGTATTTTGGGAATAGACAAAACAGGTGCTGCTGTAATAACAAAATCGCATATGCCTATATCATTTAATGACGCATACTCATCTATAACACCGCTTTTTATCGCATCGTTTAAATTTTTCTCATTCGAGTCAAAACCGATAATTGTCTTCGATAGACCCCTGTTTCTTATTTCCAAAGCCATTGATGAGCCTATTAAACCTACGCCTATGATTCCGACGTTATCAAACACTCAAAACTTCCTTTAACTTGTTTATAAATATTTCGTTTTCTCTAAGTGTCCCTACCGTCACTCTCAAAAACGTTGCATACCCGTATCCCGCCATAGACCTAACTATAACGCCTTTTTTCAACAGCTCTTCATAAACGTAATTCGCATCTTTCTTTACATCAAATAAAATAAAATTCGAATAGGTTTTAACATAATCTATATCCGCCTTCTCAAATTCTCCATATAGGAATTCTTTTCCTTCCTTATTCACCTTGATGCTTTTTTCTATATGCTCATCATCGTCCATGGCAGCCAAAGCGGCTTCCTGCGCCATAATATTAACATTAAACGGCGGCCTTGTTCTATTTAAATAATCTATAATCTCGCTATTGGCTATCCCGTAGCCTATTCTTAAACCGGCAAGACCATAGGCCTTTGAAAATGTTCTCAAAATAATAACGTTCTTATTTTTATATAAATCGAGCAATTCTTTATAATCGTCTTCGCAGATAGCATATTCGTAATAGGCTTCGTCTATTACAACAAGGCAGTTATCGTGAGCTTTATCCACAACCCTTTCTAAATCTTCATATTTAATAGCCGTACCTGTGGGGTTATTCGGCGTATTCAAAAAAATAATCCTCGTTCTGCTGTTTATATTCTTCAACAAGGTATCGATATCATATTCAAAGTTTTTAAGGGGCAGTTCAATAAGTTTTTTGTTAAATGCCATACCGATTAATTTGTATTCGATAAACGTAGGATAGCAATACAATATTTCATCCTCTTCCTTTGTTGCAAAAGTTCTATATATCAACTCCAAAAGCTCATCCGAGCCGTTTCCAAAAATAACATTACTTTCCTTGACTCCGAGCTTTTCCGACATTTTCTTTTTAAGATAGTATGAATTTCCGTCAGGATAAAGATAGACATACTCGGCAGATTTTTTAATAGCTTTAACGGCTTTTTTTGAAGCTCCAAGCGGATTTTCATTTGATGCAAGTTTTATTATTTCGCCGTCGATACCAAGTTCTCTTTTTAGCTCTTCTATCGGCTTGCCGCCTTCATACGGTTTTAGCTTTTTAATAAATTCTTCAACTACCACTTTTTCCTCCACATATAAAACAGTTTGATTTAAAATTAAAGATCACAAAATAGTGATGCCGGATTTCCCGTCTCTTTTTGTTCTGTACAAAGCTTCGTCCACACGCTCAAGTATGGATTCCAATGTATCATTTTCTTTTGCCCCGGTAATACCAATGGAAACGGAACACTTAAATTCCATATTGGCTTTTTTAAATGTAACAGAATCAAGCGAAGTCTGAATCTTTTTAGCAACGATTTCGGCTTCCTCTATTTTTGTCTCAGGCAGAACAACAACAAATTCATCTCCCCCGTATCGGATGCAAGAATCCGTATATCTTGTTATTTTATTTAATAAACGTGCAAAATCCTTTAATACTACATCACCCGCAGCATGTCCATAAATGTCGTTGATTTTCTTAAAATCATCAAGGTCAAGCATAATGATGCTGAAAGGTTTTGAATATCTTTTGAAATTATACAAAGCATCGTCAAGCACTCTATCCATATACCGCCTTAAATACAGCCCGGTTAGATAATCCTTTAAAGAAAGTTCCTTTAAGCTGTCAATGGATTCCTTTTGTTTTTCCAAAATGTTCTTAGCAGCTTCCAACTCCGATTTTAAAGACATATTAATATACTTTATTTTTTCTATTTCGTTTGTTATATTTTTGGTCATATTTTCATCCGCGTTCAAAGACACTATTGCTTCTAAAACATCATCGTGCTGGTCTTCCGTCTTTTTTATGGAATCCTGAATGCCGACGGTTACATCTTTTACGTCTCTTGCTATTTCTAAAATCTTCTGTTTCATCTGTTTGATGCTTTCTTCCTCAATGTCAACATTGCCGTATAAGAATTTATGCAGTGTTTCTTCATCCATTCCATATTCAAAAGCCGTTTCGGTAAAAATTTTATAGTAATTGAACGGAGTAAAAGTCAAACCTTTTTTAGTTATTCTATATAGAGATTCCTTAATAACAGAAATTAGTTTATCGCTTTCATTTTTCATTTAAAAACCTCACGCTATCAGCTGTTACAACCTTTTTAAGTTCTCCCTTATCAGTTTTAACAATCAAAAAACCGTTTTTATCTATATCCTCGGCCGTTCCTTTTATCTTTTCATTGGAACTTATAATCAGCACTCTCTTTCCAATTGTCATATCGTAGTTTCTCCATAGCTCCAAAATCTTTGATTCCTTATCCGTTTCTATTAACGAAACAAGGTTTTCCAGATAATAAAGAATATTAACCAAAAGCTGCGTTCTGTCAATTTTATGCCCGACCTCAAGATAAATACTCGTTACTGCGTTATCAATATCATCCGGAGTATCTTCCATGTTAACATTAACACCAAAACCCAAAACAGCCGATTTCAAAATACCTGATTCGCTCTTTGTTTCAACCAAAACACCCGCAATCTTTTTATAGTTTACAATGACGTCATTAGGCCACTTAATATTAGCATTATCTATTCCAAAATCACTCAATGCCTCAACAACGGCCACAGATACGGCAAACATCAGCTCTATCGACTTTATTGCGCTCATATTATAGGGTTTATATACCAAAGATGCATAGATGTTAACACCTTTTGGAGAAAGCCATTTTCTCTTTTGTCTCCCTCTGCCGCTTGTTTGCTCTTCCGAAATAACAAGGGTGCCGTTCGGACAGCCCTTTTCTATTAAATATTGGGCCTCGTCCATAGTGGATGAAGTCAATCTAAAATACTCAACGGATTTGCCGAAAAATTCCGTAGACAACCTTCTTTTAATTTCATACGGTATCAGTATATCATTGCCTTCCTGCGTTAATTTATATCCCACGCTTCTTTTTGCCTCTATTTTATATCCTATCTTCTGCAGCCCTTTTATTCTGTTCCACACGGCTATCCTGCTAATATTAAGCTGCTTGCAGATAGTGTCACTGGCAATATATTTTCCGAGGTTTTTATACAGTTCATCCAAAATAACGCTATTCACTTTAACTCTTTCCCAAGGCTTTATTTAAAAGTTTAATTGCACAGAATTTCCCGCACATAGTACAGACATCACTCTCTTCGGGAATGGACGAGTTCCTCTCTTTTTTAACATATTCCGGGTCGATAGACAAGTTTATCATACCCTCCCAATTCAGAGATTTCCTTGCCTTACTCATCTCTAAATCCCACTCAAAAGCTCCGGGGATTTGCTTTGCAATATCAGCCGCATGAGCTGCAATCCTTGTAACTATAACGCCCTCTCTCACATCTTCGGGTTCAGGCAGTCTTACATGCTCAGCTTTGGTAACATAACACAAAAAATCGGCTCCGTTTGCAGCCATCAAAGCTCCCCCGATGGCACTCGTTATGTGGTCGTATCCCGGCGCAATATCGGTTACAACAGGACCTAAAACATAAAACGGTGCGTTATTGCAGAGGCTTTTTTCTATCTCGGCGTTTGTTATGACCTGATTTATAGGAACGTGTCCCGGTCCTTCTATCATAGATTGAACACCCGCATCAAGAGCTCTTTTGTGCAGCTCTCCAAGCAAGATTAACTCATGAATCTGAGCTCTGTCGGTAGCATCGGCAATAGCGCCCGGTCTAAACCCGTCCCCCAACGACAGTGTAACGTCATACTTTTTGGCTATCTCTAAAATTCTATCGAAATTTTCAAACAGCGGATTTTGTTTTTTGTTATAGAGCATCCAGACAGACAAAAAAGAACCGCCCCTTGAAACCACATCTTCAACCCTTCCCTGTTGAATTAGTCTCTCAAGTGTTTCAAGAGTTACACCGCAGTGAAGTGTCATATAGTCTATGCCGTCTTGCGCCTGTTTTTCTATGGTGTTAAATATATCGTCTTTGGTCATATATGCAATACTGCCCTTTTTCTCCGCCGTTTCAACGGCTATTTGATAAATAGGAACGTTACCCACAACAATTGACGATTCTTTAAGTATTTTTCTTCTTATGTAATCCAAGTCTCCGCCTGTCGATAAATCCATAACCGAGTCGGCTTTTGCCGATATGGCAGCCTTCAATTTCTTTAATTCATTTTCAAGCTGCGCTATATCGCTTGATGTTCCTATGTTTGCATTGACTTTTGTCTTCAACCCTTTGCCGAC
>JALTDI010000343.1 GCA_027074255.1 Desulfurellales bacterium | reverse complement strand
CTGTTAAATATGCTGTCTATATTCCTTAGATAATATTGAGGGTCAAAACACTCGTTTATTTCATCTTTTGACAGCAGCCCTTTAAAAAATGAATCTTCGGACACTAAATTCCTGAAATCTTTTTCTTTTTCCCATGATTCCATAGCATTTTTTTGAACAAAATTGTAGGCTTCAATTTTATCGGCTCCTTTTTCCACCAATTTAAGCATCAATCGCTGGGAATATATAACGCCTTTTGTCAGATTAAGGTTTTTCAGCATATTTTTTTCATATACGGTAAGATTCTCCAATATGCTGTTTAGCCTATAAAGCATAAAATCCATAGCAATGCTGGAATCCGGTATAATGATACGTTCATTTGAAGAATGACTGATGTCCCTTTCATGCCACAATGAAACATTTTCCAGTGCAACAAGCGCATTTCCCCTGATGAGTCTGGCTAGTCCGCATAGATTTTCGCTTAATACAGGATTTCTTTTATGCGGCATTGAAGATGAGCCCTTTTGACCCTTATGGAAGAATTCTTCTGCCTCTCTCACCTCGGTTCTTTGGTAGTGTCTGATTTGAGTTGATATTTTCTCTATTGTAGATGCAATGACAGCGAGAGTGGTCATATATTCAGCATACCTGTCCCTTTGTATTATCTGGCTTGATATCCTTGCATTTTTTAATCCGAGTATCCTGCATGCCTCTTCCTCAACGACCGGCTCAACATTTGCAAAGGTTCCCATGGAACCGGATATCTTTCCGTATGAAACGGTTTCTTTTGCCTGCTTCATTCTCGATAGATTTCTATTCATCTCGTCATACCACAAGGCAAGTACAAAGCCGAAACTTATAGGTTCACCGTGTATGCCGTGCGACCTGCCTATCATAGGTGTGTATTTGAATTCATAGGCTCTTTTTTTTAATGTGTTTAAAACGGCTTCTATGTCCTCAATGATGATATCAGATGAATCTTTCATGGCAATAGCCATAGCCGTATCTATGGTGTCGGACGATGTTATGCCAAAATGCAGATAATCTCCCTCTTCTGATAGGTTTTCCTTTACGTTTTCGAGGAATGCCACAACGTCGTGTCTTGTTGTTTGTTCTATTTCGTTTATTCGATTTATATTAAAGGTTGCCTTTTCCTTGATTTTTTCAGCTGTTTTTTTAGGGACTTTGCCTATCTCTTCCCATCCCTTTACAACGGCTATTTCAACCCTCAGCCATCTTTCGAATTTTGCTTTTTGTGTCCATATAGAACCCATTTTTTCACGC
>JALTDI010000342.1 GCA_027074255.1 Desulfurellales bacterium | reverse complement strand
TATTTTTCTATATCAACAAATTTCGGTTTTCTCGTAAGTTTGTGTATTCCGTTTTCAATTTCATATAACGGGAATATTCCGCTTTCTACGGCTAATTTGGAGATTTCAACCGATTTGAATTCGATGGACTTATGGCCGGGAGGGCAGGGTGAGAACAGATGTATAAGCTTAAACCCTCTGTAATTTTTCGCTTTTTCGAATTTTTTTATTAAATCCTTAGGGTAGGCTATTGTTGCAGAAGCAATATAGGGCACGTCATGGGCTGCTACGAGCTCCATCAAATCTTTTTTTGGCCTATCCTTTGAGAAGGGCGGAGGCGTGGTCGTCGTTGCAGCTCCTAAGGGAGTTGCCGAGCTCCTTTGTATTCCGGTATTCATGTATGCCTCGTTGTCATAACATACATAAATGATATCGTCATTACGCTCTGCTGCTCCGCTTAAAGCCTGCAAACCTATATCAAAAGTTCCTCCGTCACCAGCCCATCCCATAACGGTTATATCTTCTTTACCCTGCATAGAAAGGGATGCTTTTATACCGCTTGCAACAGCAGCAGTTGTTTCAAAGGCAGTGTGGAAAACGGGAATGCCGGCATAATTTTTGCCCCATGGTCCGTTTATTATCGTCCAGCAGCAGGCAGGTATCACCATAACGGTTTTTCTGCCCAACGCTTTAAGAGCCAATCTTAAAGATAGTGTTGCGCCGCATCCCGGGCATGCCAGATGGTTCGGCTGTAATATCTCATCTCTACTTATATTTTTCATTTTTCACTCCATAAAAAGCCGTCTTCTTTAATTTTTCCGTTAATAACATCGTTTGCAGCATTTACCATATCTTGTTCTGTAACATCAACACCCCCAAGTCCGCAGACAAATCCTATCACATTGCCAAGCCCGAGAGAACCTGCAACTTCATCTTTAATTATGCCGCCTTTTCCGTGGGATATGTCTCTATCAAAAACAATTATATGTTTAGTTCTATTAAGCGCAGTCTGGAGCTCTTGCTTGGGAAACGGCCTGAACATATTTATCTTAACCAATTTGGCTTTTATCGAAGATTCGTTAAGAATATCAACTGCGTAATGGGCGGTTTCTGATATCGAACCCATGGCAACAATAGCAATATCAGCATCATTTTTACCGTATGTTTCTACAGCTTTGTAGTGTCTTTTAGTTATGTCAGCATATTTTTTGGACATATCCTTAAAAACGTCCGAAGCGCTCATAACAGCCTTGTGCTGTTCCATTTTTATCGGCATATAATCTTTTGGAAAAGCCAATGCGCCATAAGCCTGCGGATTTTCCACATCAAGAATATCTCTTTTTTCTTTAATATTAATATAATCGTCTATTTCACCTTCAAAAATCTCAACCGGTTCCTTTGTATGCGTAACTAAAAAGCCGTCCATACATATCATAACGGGTATTCTGATTTTTTCGGCTACTCTAAATGATATAAACATATAATCATAAGCCTCCTGAGCATTTGAGGCATAAAGCTGAACCCATCCGGTGTCTCTTTGTGATAGAGAATCCGTTTGTTCAGCCCAAATACTCCACGGCGGAGCAACGGCTCTGTTTGCGTTTGCCATCACTATCGGCAGTCTTGCTCCGCTTGCCCAGTGCAAAACCTCATGCATCAAAAGCAAACCCTGAGAGCTTGTTGCAGTAAAAACCCTGCTTCCTGCAATGGATGCTCCCATCGCAGCAGCCATTGCCGAATGTTCTGACTCAACCTTTATAAATCGTGTTTTCATCTCCCCGCTTGATATAAAGTCTGCAATCTTTTCGATTATTGATGTTTGAGGCGTGATTGGATAAGCACTGATTACATCAATGCTGCTTTGCTTGGCGGCATAAGCTATCGCATCATTGCCGCCTATAACTATCTTTTTACTCATAATTCCCTCACTTTATCAAAGGCTATTCTCGCGGCTTCTATGTTAATGTCTGCTTTCTTTCCAATCTTATCTTCAATTACCCTCGATAGATTCTCAAAAGAGTAATTTCCGACAGCTTTGCAGAAGGCACCAAGAAGAGCTGTGTTTATGATAGGCATAGCGGGTGTTCCAAGACTTAGAGATAAGGCAATTGAATTTGCATCCACTGCAAAAATTCTGGCTTTTGTATTGGTTTTTTTAATATCCCCGGATGTATTCAAAAGCACAACACCATTTTCTTTTACCTTTATATTTTCGAGAAGACTTGTGTTAAAAACAACAACCTCATCCGGAACTTCAACCGTATATCTGCTGTAAATTCTTTTATCTTCATCTATTCTGACATAGGCATTGGAAGGTGAGCCCCTCCTCTCTGCCCCGTAAGAAGGCATAAACTGAACTTGATATCCTTCGTAGAAGTAGACATTGGCAAGCATCTCTCCGGATAACACTATACCTTGTCCGCCTCTTCCGTGTAAACCGATTTCTTTCATGAATTACCCCTTTTACAAAAAAATAAAAGCCTCAATCATTAAAGGCTGGCGTATAATACAAAAGTATGGTTAGTTTGTAAAATAATTTTTTAATACAAAAACCCGATAGATTTTTGATGTCTACCGGGTTTTATATCTGCTGCCGGTTGTTTTTTAAAAATTATAAGTTAGCTGTGCAGCAAATGTATTCTGATACATCTTTATCTCAGTCTCTGGACCATACATCATTTGATCCTGCATAGTTGTATTTTTGTGCGTCTGTTTGTGCTCGAATGCATGAACATATGCCATGGAAACCTCAAAGTTTTTGCTGATTTTATATGATGCACCCAATGCAACGTGCGTTTGAACTATAGCCGGAGCTACAATATTGGCATTTAAATCATCATCGTCAATGGGGCTTTTTGCATAGTTAAAACCCGCTCTTAAAGTCAGAGCTTTTGTTGCATAAAATTCCGCACCAATTGAATAAACCCATTGATTATCCCAGTGAAATGGCCATTCACTAATTGCCAAACCGGAAACATCCACTTCATTCATAACATCGTGATAGTTAATCCATCTGACATCGGTTTCCAATCTTAGCTGCCTTATAGGTCTGAAGTTTATGCCGAAAGCAAGTTGTCTGGGCATATCAAGCCTCATTTTAACATCATTGCCTCTTATCATAAGTCCGTTCCCAGGAACGGTGTTCCATTCAAGCTTTTGCATCCATCTTTTGGATTTGTACACAAAACCAAGCTGAACCATTTCGTTAATCTTATAAACGGCTCCTAAGTCAAAACCTACACCGTAGGCATTTGCCGTATCTAATGAGTCGGTATGAACGCCTGCTGAGGGCATATGCATCTGCTGGTTTGTATAAACTCCATGACCAAACGTATTTTTATAATCCGGCACATTCCAGCCAAATTCCATCTGTAAAGCCTCGTATACAAAAACAGGAGCAAAACCAATAGAGAGGTGTCCATTGAACCTGTATGCTCCGCCTATGGACATCTCCATCATCTGCATATTGGAATAGGCTTTTTTGAGCCATCCGTTTTTTGTTAAATTATTGCTATCCCAATCAACACCCATACCAGATGTTCCATACATTCCGACACCGAATACAAAATGCGGTGTATCACAGTTGCAGCCCAAGGAGTTTATCGCAAGACCAGCAGACGGTATAACAAAATATTTAGAATCACTATTATCGCCGTTATATTTTCTTATAGGTGAAAATAGTGCCCCGCCTATGTCAACAGTCGAGCCCTCTAACCAAGCAATACCGGCCGGGTTCTGCAAAATCGTTGAAGCATCCTGGGGATTTGCGACAACCGCTCCCGCCATACCAAGGTCTTTAGCACCTGTTCCAATCATATAGTAGCCATTTGTGGCATTTGAAACCGAAGCGGCTCCAACAACAAGACCCGCAGCCAGAACAGCGCTAAATAGCTTTTTCCTAAACCTCATAGAAAAACCTCCTAAATACAATAAGTTTCATACCTATATTACTTAGGTACTACAAAATCTACCTATTAATATAACTTTCTAACTCAAAAGTCAACAAAAAAATAAATTTTTTGCATTTTTTTAATAGAAATTTATTCCATTGAAATATTTAGCATTTTTTATTCCTTTAAAATATCAGGCTGCGATATTTTAAAGTCGTATGATTTTCAAATAACTATATGTGATGGATTTTTGATATCAACAAGCAGTGTATATACCGCAGATAAATTATTTTAAGCATTCAACAATTTATCTATGGTTTTTATATATTCTAATAAGTGCCGAATGCGATTTTGATTAAGAAAATATCTTATCAAGCATTCTCTTTTCGGTTTTTTCTACCTCTAACATCATTTCTTTAATTTCTCCCGTAAACATTTTTGACATCAATCCTATATTCATTTTTGCTATATACACACTATTCTGTTTTTGATAAACCGCCCAGGAGCAGGGCATAATGCCCATCATTGAATTATTAACCGATATGACCTTACTCGCCAATCTCGCATTGCACAAAAAATAAACCATTATCTTTTCTATGCCTTCGGGTACAAGATTGCTGTTTTCCAGAACATTATGGAAATCCCATTTGTCAAAAGGAAAACCCCAGCCCTCATCTTTAAATTCCTCGATGGATTTTTCAATGCCCTCACAGGTTTCTTCAAAGGATTTGGGGCTTTTGATGCTCACTGTCATTTTTGTCTGCATGAGTTTAACGCCGGCTAATCCGCTCAACGCTGCACCGGCTGCCAGACCTCCAATGGAACCGATAAGCTTACCCATTTT
>JALTDI010000341.1 GCA_027074255.1 Desulfurellales bacterium | reverse complement strand
AACCTCCTTTATACTCTTCTTAATTTTCTTGGCCTGCAGCCATTGTGCGGAATTGGAGTAATATCTTTTATCTCTTCAATTTCTAACCCTGCCGACTGCAAAGCTCTAATAGCAACTTCTCTGCCTGAACCACCGCCTTTTACAAGTACGGAAACTCTCTTAGCACCCAAATTAAGTGCCTGTTCAGCTGCTTTCTGTGCGGTTAACTGCGCAGCAAAGGGAGTGCCTTTCTTTGAACCCTTAAAACCGGCTGCACCCGAAGAAGACCAAGTAGCAACATTTCCCTGCTCGTCAGTCACGGTTACGATCGTATTGTTAAAGGTAGAGTGAATATAAATTTTTGCTTTACCTACTATTTTATGCGCTCTTTTCTTAGAGCCTTTTCTTTTTTTAGCCATTATTCCTCCTTACCCTACAAAGCCTTTTTCTTAGAGCCAACAGTTTTCTTAGGTCCCTTACGGATTCTTGCGTTTGTCCTTGTACGCTGTCCTCTTACGGGAAGGCCTCTCTTATGCCTTATGCCTCTGTAGCAGTTGATCTCCATAAGCTTTTTAATATTCTGGGCAACTTGTTTCCTCAAATCACCTTCCACAATATAATCTTTTTTAATCACACCTTCAATTGCTTTAATTTCTTCTATAGTCAAATCTTTTACCTTTTTAAGAGGTACATTTGCTTTAGTTACTACATCTTTCGAATTGTGCTTACCTATACCATATATATAAGTAAGTGCAATATCGATTCTTTTATCCTTCGGTAAATCTATACCGCTAATTCTTGCCACTTTCCAACCTCCTACTTTTGTCTTTGCTTATGCTTCGGATTTTCGCAAATAACCATTAATTTTCCTCTTCTTCTTACAATTTTACATTTTGGACACATCTTTTTAACCGATGATCTAACCTTCATTTTTATACACTCCTTTCATTTTATAGTCTATAAACAATGCGTGCAGCAGACAAATCATACGGGGTAAACTCAAGCCTTACTCTATCACCGGGAAGAATTCTTATAAAATGAAGCCTCATCTTCCCGCTAATGTGAGCAAGTACAATTTTGCCATTAGCAAGTTTTACCCGAAACATCGTACCCGGTAAAGTTTCCACTACAACGCCTTCAGTTTCAATTACTTGTTTTTTGCTCATAATATCGCCCTTTACCTTGTAAGGATGTTTGGCCCATTTTTTGTAATAGCAATTGTGTGTTCAAAATGAGCTGCATTGGAATGGTCCAGCGTTTTTGCAGTCCACCCGTCCTTCGCCGTATATA
>JALTDI010000340.1 GCA_027074255.1 Desulfurellales bacterium | reverse complement strand
ATTTAGAACTTTAAACACATACTCATTGTTAATGACGCCTTCCCGCTTTATTTTGATAGGAAAATCCATTTGAATAGGTGCACATCCTTCGCTTTTTCTCTTTTTTGCATATTCAAGTCTGTATATTGTTCTTTCGTATTTAATCCACTTCTTTTCGTACTTTGTCCTAATGTTTTTTCTGCTAATCATAATAGGATATCTGTATACTTGCTCCAAATCCGTTGAATATTCTATTATATTTGAAGCGGCAACGGCGAAAGGGTAATTATCTGTAACAATTATCAATTTCCCGTTCTTCCTCAGCGATTTTTCCATTTCCTTTACCGTCTTTTGAGTTAAAACAGAGTGCTTTATTCTTTTAATTCTAAACCACGGCTCGGGAAAGTTGATATAAACCGTTTCAAGAGAATCGGGCTTAAATCTGCTCAGCAGAGCCCTGACATCGTAATATATCGCCTTTACATTATTTAATCCGGCTCTTTCAAAGCGTCTTAAAGCCGTATGGAACTCATTGTTTAAAACCTCAATTCCCACAAAACATTCACTCGGTTTTTTCAAGGCCTCTTCCGTTAAAAATTCACCCGCTCCCATCCCTATCTCAACACTTACCTGCTCATTACTGCATAAAGAGTTTATCCAATCGACAGAATTAACAGATTGAGGTGTTATCTCATACTTATCATAGAGATTATAATCAATATTCTGTGTTGCATTCAGGTTGTGGTGAATTATAGTCCCGCTCGTTTTCTTTTCCATATCTTCTGCAAATTCAAGCATATAAAGCTTCAGTCGATTCGTTATTTTAGGTTTTGTTGCTTTTTCAAGTTTAATAACGAGCTTATCCGCCTTCTGAGTCATTCTTATAAAAAATGCCTCTTTCTCCAATTCAACAGGGTACAAAACGGCGTTTCTATCGTTATAAAACCAATTATAATCCCCTATATACGATATATTTCCGTTTGTTTTTAAAACTATATTCGGCATAGAAAAATGAGGGCATGCAAAAAGCACGCCCAAAACATCTATTTGTTTTCTTTTTTTACGGCCGCAGCGACCTTTAACGGCAAACCCCAGATATAGCAGAAAGCCTCGCCGTATTTATGATTAAAAGTATCCGACGGATCGTATGTTGCAAGCTGCCTGTTATACAGCGAATACGGTGATTTTCTCGCAACAACTGTCAAACCGCCTTTATAGAGCTTCATCTTTACCGTTCCGGTGGCTTTTTCCATCAATTTTTTAGAGAAAGCATCCAAAGCCTCTCTCGCATCACAAAACCAATATCCATAATATGTGAGCTCTGCATATTTAATGGCTAAATGGTCTTTCAAATGTAAAGCTTCCCTGTCCAATACCAGCTCATCTAAGCTCCTCTTAGCGTTGAGCAGCAATGTAGCACCGGGTGCTTCATATATCTCCCTTGATTTTATACCTACAAGCCTGTTCTCAACGACATCTATTCTTCCGACACCGTTTCTTCCGGCAATCTCATTGGTTTTCTCAACAAGTTCAACGATGTCCATTTTCTCTCCGTTCAGTGCCACCGGTTTTGCCTCTTCAAAATCTATCGTAACATATTCGGGCTCATCCGGTGCATCGACAGGGTCAACACTGAATGAATAAACATCCTTTGTCGGCTCAAAAAAGGCATCCTCCAAAGGACCTGCCTCAACAGACAAACCCCAAATGTTTCTGTCTATCGAATAGGGTTTTTCTTTCGTTATGGGTATATCAATATTATGTTTTTTGGCATACTCAATCTCTTCATCTCTGGACTTTAACTCCCAATCCCTGACAGGGGCAATAACCTTTATATCAGGCTTCAAAGCCACCGCTGAAACATCGAATCTTACCTGATCGTTTCCCTTTCCGGTAGAACCGTGAGCTATGGCATCGGCACCCTCTTTAATTGCTATATCTATCATTCTTTTGGTAATAAGCGGCCTGCCCAAAGCCGTTGCAAGCGGATATTTGTTCTCATATAGTGCTCCCAATCTCAAAGCACCCATTACATATTCCTCTAAAAACTCTTTTCTAACATCCTCAACATACGCCTTTGTAGCACCCACTTTCAGCGCCTTTTCTTTAATAGGCTCCAAATCTTCATTCTGGCCCAAATCAGCGGTATAGGTTATAACCTCGCAGCCGTAATTATCTATCAGCCACTTAACGATTACGGATGTATCAAGACCTCCCGAATAGGCTAAAACAACTTTCTTTACGGACATATCTAATCCCTCCCTAATAATTTCAAAATAACGGCGGCTTGCGCATACGTTCTGTTTTCCGCTTCGTCCCATACAATAGAGTGCTCACCGTCTATAATATCCGCACTTACCTCTTCACCTCTGTGAGCAGGCAAACAGTGCATAAAAATATAATCCCGATTAGCGTCTTTTACCAGTTCACTATTTATCTGATAATGTTTAAGCAGGGAATGTTTCCTCACAGTCTGCTCTTCTTGACCCATAGATGCCCACACATCCGTATATATAACATCGGCATTTAAGGCCGCTTCGTATGGAATTTGCGTCAAAGTTATATCGGCATTCGTGTTCTTTGCTATTTCCATAGACTCTTTAATGACAATACCACTTGGCGATAGGTCTATCGGCGCTGCAACCGTCAAATTAAGCCCCAATATCGCCGCTGCATATATCCAGGAATTAGCCATATTGTTACCGTCTCCGATAAACGCTATCTTCAAATCGTTCAGCCTGCCGAAATGCTCTTTTATGGTCATTAAATCAGAAAGCACCTGACACGGATGCAGAAGGTCGGTAAGAGCGTTTATAACGGGCACGGATGAATATTGTGCAAACTTCATAATCCTCGAATGCTCAAATGTCCTAATCATAATTATATCAACGTATCGTGAAATAACCTGTGCGCTGTCTTCTATACTTTCTCCTCTGCCGAGCTGTATATCTCTTGATGACAAAAATATGGCTTCTCCGCCAAGCCTTTTCATGCCGGACTCAAAGGAAAGTCTTGTCCTAGTGGAAGATTTTTCAAAAATCATCCCCAAAATAGTTCCGCTCAAAGGCTCATAATTTTCTCCATTTTTAATTTTTTTCTTGATTTCTACAGCTGTATCTATCAAATGCAGTATCTCATCTTTTGTCAGATCTTTAAGCGTCAAACAGTCTCTTTTCATAACCTACTCCTTTAATGGGATTTAAAGCACAGCCTTCTTAAATTCATCAATACATCAACGCCGGCTATTGTGGTACCGAAAAATATAACAATTCTGCTTTTATTATTTTTCCTGTTTTCCTCTAATATCGCATCGATAGTCCCATTCACAATCGTTGAGCCCGTAGCAAGCGTCAGAAAGTTATTTGCCACAACCTTTCTTGAATATCTGCTGCCGTCCAAAATCGTTACGCCTTCAAATTCCCTGCCTATATTGTCACTATCCAAATCCGATATCTGTACATTGCCCGAGGAAAACCTCTTTATCATAGCACTCGCTATTGCAGGCTGGAGACCGACAATCCCCACAGTCAAATGCTCACCCCACCTTTGGTACAGTCTATCCGCCATTTCTTGCGCACACTCTTCCGGTTCTCTATCCTTGCAGTGTATCGTGCCGTCAGCTTTTTTCAGATATCTCAATATGGCATTAATTGTTGCAACGGCAATCGCCCTGTTTCTATTATTTATCAGCGGCAAATTAATAACATCGTTTATAGTCCCTTCAAAGTCGCTCGGCTCATCCGTGAAGGCTTGTCCTTTCGCCTCCAAAAAAGCGGCCTCGATTAAAACCTCTTTACCTTTCAGCAGCGGATAGTCGTCTCTTGTCGGTTTTCCTATGGCCTCTTCCGGCTTCAAAGGCCTCATTTTAACGTTTATCCGACTGTCTGCCAAACCGTTTAGTTCAACGATTCTTTTAAACTTATTTATCGCTTCTTCTAAGATTGACATACCACACACCCCTTTTTTGTAGCTGCTTTCAATACCTGAGTTCCGCCGCCTTGACTTATTATCAGTTTTGCTTTTTTTATATCCGTCACAAAAGAACCGCACAAATGCGTTACATTTGTATCTTTAAAAACCTCTTTATCCATCAAAGCAGAAGGACCCAATATAGCAACGGTTTCAGCCTCTGCAGCCTCTAATAAATTATCAATGGTTTTATTGATAAGCGTCGTAGCGGAAATTACTGCAATATCACACTTTTTAAGCTCAAAATAAGCCGCAAAGTCAGGGAAAACATCTCTTTTTGAGTCTCTCTCGCAGACAACAAATCTTTTTGCTTTTTTCTCAATAATAGGCACAAGTGGTCCGAAATACCCAATCATAACAACACTGCTTTCTTTATTGACAGAAGAAACTATATCGTAATCATCAGATACAGTCTGTTCATTCAAGATAGCGTTAGCTGCGGCTATAGCAAGGGCAGAATCAAGCAAATTATATGAAAATATTTTTTCAATCAAATAGCTTGCCTTTTCTCCTACGAGTTCACCCGCATAATTCAAAACGGTGCAGGTTTTGGAATTCAACTCCTTGGTAAACGAATAAGATAGTCCGCATGCCGTTTTATCAAGCTCGACAAGCGTATAGCCCAGTCCTATTCTCACATCGGATATGATAAAATTTCTTGCCTTTTCGATGGCTGCTTCATATATCTTTTCGTGAATAAACACTATACAAACTCCATTAATCTGTTTAATTTTTTCTCCACGTCGTTTATAGAGAATACACGCACAAA
>JALTDI010000339.1 GCA_027074255.1 Desulfurellales bacterium | reverse complement strand
TCAATCTTTTTTAAAACAACATCCTCTATCTCTATTGCATTGAACACCTTAGCTCCGGCCTTTGCAGCAGCAGATGTAAGTGTTGAAACAGACTCAACAGCATCTGCCGTATAATATCCGTCTACATATTTTTCATATTTTATATCAAACTCATCGAGTATTTCTCTACCCATTTCCTGAACGACTATCTCGTTAAAAAGCATTGCTCCGCCCCACATACCGCCGCCTATGGTCAATCTTTTATCAAACAAAGCCACTTTTACCCCGTTCTTTGCAAGATAATAAGCACAAACAAGACCGGCAGGGCCTCCTCCGACTATGCTCACATCATTTTCAAGATAGTTCATCAGCTTATTCATATATCTTTCCACAATAGCTTTGGATATGACCTTTTCATCCAATTCGACCATTCAAGCACCTCCGTTTTTTATACCGATATAGTAAATACCCCTCGGCGTGTCCATAACTTTTTTAATAAGGCTCATTTTATCTTTGTGTCTGCTTATTACCCACCCTTTATGTTTTAAACTCACAGGGTGAATAGGCATCTTCAAATCTCTTTCAACGTAAAAGAACAGACGCAAATTTCTCGCATCACTCATAACATATTCGGGTCTGTTTTTCAAAACAATTTCGGCTATTTTTTTACCGTAGTACCTGTAATTCGTATAGTAGGTAAACAGATATGACATATTGACGGATATAAATAGTATTTTCAGCAAAACTGCAAAACCCGTAAAAGAAAGTAAAAGAATTTCCTGCCTGTTTTCAATCTTTTTAAGCATGTACACGAAAAAGACGGCAATGATACCCACAAAAACAGACACTATATAGTCATTCGTATTGGTGAATTCATAATCAAAAACAGCCCCCGCAGCAGCAATTAGAATAATTATAACAAAAGATATAATACCCCATCTTTTTAAGCGCATATCCATATCAATATATTTAAACTCATAATAGATAACTCCGGATAAAAAAGCAAAAAAGGCGAACAAAACGAGCGTATATCTGATTCTACCATCCGGTATCAAATCATAAACCATAAAGTTCGGCAAAAAGGCAAAAAGTGAGAACTTGAGCAATCGTTTTATTTTCTCGTTGCTTTTTAACAAAACAAAAAATTCGTCTCTGAAATGTTTATTGAAGAATGCGAAAATTAGGATAGAAAAAGGCAAATAGTGGTACCAAAATTTAATCGGAAAGGTTACAGCGTGGACAAGGGCTTTGAAAATATGTTCTATGCTTAACACTCGAGAACCCGATTCATT
>JALTDI010000338.1 GCA_027074255.1 Desulfurellales bacterium | reverse complement strand
ACGGTAATATTGTTGAATATCGTTATTATGATTTTTTTTGTTAGGATATCATCAGGTTCGCTTATATTGAGCCACTTTGAGAGGCTGACTATGGGTATCACATCACCCCTTAGATTGTATATACCCTCAAGAAGGGACTCTTTTGAAGGAATCTTTATGATATTTGGGTATTTTATAATTTCTTTTACCTTGGCTATATTTATGCCGTAAATGCCCTCGTATATACTGCCGTCCTCTTTTTTTTCATACATCCTGAAATCCACAAGCTCCATTTGGTTTGTGCCGGTTTGCAGTATATCAATCTTATCTTCCATAACATTCCCCCTTATTTTTAATTTAAGCCTCCGCCTTCTTTCAGCAGATTTTCAATGTTCAGCAGTGTCATAATCTTATTGTCCATCTTGCCTACGCCTTTAACATATTTTTCTATTGTCTGGGGTATGTTGGACGGTGCAGGCTCTATATCTTTTTTTCCTATATAATAAACCCTTTCTATCTTATCCACTATAAATCCCACGGTGTATTCGTCTAAACGTGTGACTATGATTCTCGTATCTGCCGTTATAGGTTTCTTTTCAAGGCTGAACTTTAATCTTAAATCTACTATTGGTATTATCTTACCCCTGAGATTGACAACGCCCATAACAAATTCTTTTGTATTTGGAACGTATGTAAAATCAACGGGCTTTATTATCTCTTCAACGTTCAATATATCAATGCCGAAAAGCTCATCTTTAAGCATAAATCCCACAACTTGGTCGTATTCATCCTTTAATATCAGCGCATCGGATTTTTTCCTGTTCTTGGCCATCTGTTCTTCATAATCTTCTGCTATTGAAAGACTTTTATCGAATAAATCATCTGTATTCTTCATAATTTACCCCTTAGGCCACTTTAATTTTTTTGGATATGGTTTCCATAACACCGTCTATATCCTTAATGGTTATAGGATGGAAAATGATGTCTTTAATCATGGACTCCTTTGCCTTTTCTTTATCAAATGCACCGTCTGTCGAAACGCCTACAACAGTCACATCTCTGTACGAGGGGAACGTCCTTATGGCTTTTGAAAAGTTATAACCGTCATTGATGGGTATATCAAGATCTGTAAATATGATATCCACTATATTTTCCGAGGCTATATCCAGACCCTCTTTATCGTTTGAGGCTTTGTGTATATTAAATCCGGCTTCTTTCATATACTCGCCTATTGTATGTTTTATATCCTCGTTTGCCGAGATTATGAGGCATATGGGCTTCTCCTTTTTTTC
>JALTDI010000337.1 GCA_027074255.1 Desulfurellales bacterium | reverse complement strand
TGAAATTAAAAGCTCTGCAATACATACTCAGACTCTCATAAAAGGTGTGAAATACGGGTATGATGAGCGCAGTAATCTTTATCTTGCAATATTTTCTACCAAGCTTAGCGGTATTTATTTGAGAATAAACTCTAAGGTATATGATATAAAAAGAGGTATATTTGAGGATTATGCTGTGGATAAAATTATTGAGATTAAAATGCCTTTTTGTGATAACATTAAATTGGAGGTTTTAAAGGACGGCGTGGTTGTACAGGAGATTGCATTTGAAATAAAAAAGATTAATTTCACATGGATTGCTTGAAGTTAAGGAGCGGATATGCTGTTGTTCGGATTGCATTGTCACCAGCCTGTTGATAATTTCGGCTGGGTAGTGGATAAAGCCATAGATGATTGTTACTATCCTCTTTTGAAAACTCTCTATAATCATTCTGATTTTAAATTTTCCATACATTTCAGCGGCTGGTTGTTAGAGTATTTAAAGAATCATTCATCCGATATTTTTTCTATGCTGCAGACTATGTCCAAAAGAGGACAAGTTGAGTTTTTCAGCGGCGGATTTTATGAGCCGATATTGGAAGCCATACCAAAAGAGGATAGGGCTAATCAGATAAAACGTATGAACAATTATATAAAAAGACATTTTTCACAAATACCTAAGGGTTTGTGGCTGACAGAGCGTGTCTATGGCGGCGATATAGTGGAAGATATAGTAAAAAGCGGTATAAAGTATATGGTAGTTGATGATATTTTTACAGATACGTTTTCATATGTTCAAACAGGCGATTATATATTAAAACTTTTGCCCATAAACAAAACCCTAAGGTACAGCATACCGTTCAAAGAGGCAGACAGCGTTGAGATTCTGCTAAAAAGCAGCGATGTGAATATCATTTTCGATGACTGTGAGAAATTTGGTGTATGGCCGGGCACAAACGAATGGGTATATAAAAAAAAGTGGCTGGAGAAATTTTTATCAAAGGATTTTCAAACCGTTTTACCAAGAGATTTTGTGAAACTGCATAAACCGGTAAAGGTTGCTATGCCGAATCATTCATATCAGGAAATGGAGCAGTGGAGCCTCGATAACAATGATTATTTTAAGTATAAAGATATGGAATCTAAGTTAAAAGGTGAGAACGATAGAGATATTTTTAAGTTTTTGCGCGGCGGCGTGTGGAAGAATTTTTTGAACAAGTATTTTGAGGCAAACTGGATACAAAAAAGGGTTTGGTATTTGAGCAAAAATAAAATTAACAAAAAAAATTATATC
>JALTDI010000336.1 GCA_027074255.1 Desulfurellales bacterium | reverse complement strand
GCCTCGCTTTACATAAGGCCTTTTATCTTTGCCACTCAGGATTCCCTCGGTGTCCATCCGAGCAGTTCATATAAATTTATGGTTATTCTGTCTCCGAGCGGTCCATATTACCCCGCAGGGTTTACAAAACCCATAAAACTGCTTATTACGGAAAAATTTCATAGGGCTGCTCCCGGCGGAACGGGCAGTTCAAAGGCAGCCGGCAATTATGCGGCATCTTTAAAGGCGGGCGAATTTGCCAAAGAATTCGGTGCAAGCCAGGTTTTATATCTTGATACAACAAACACCTACATAGAAGAAGCCGGAGCAATGAATCATTTTCACATTACAAAAGACGGTGAGGTTGTTATACCGGAATTTGTGGACTCTGTTTTGCGCTCGATAACATCGGAATCCATAATGGAATTATCCGATAAGCTTGCAGTAAAGGTAACTCAAAAGAGGGTACAAATAAAAGAATTTATTGAAGATGTAAAGCAGGGCAATATCCCAGAAGCCGGTGGGCTGGGAACAGCAGCTGTCATATCTCCTGTCGGGGAATATGTGTTTGAAGATGGCAGCTCTATTGTTGTGGGTAACGGAGAGGTAGGCAAAACAACGAGGGCAATTTATAACTACTATACCGGAATTCAGACCGGCAAGGTTGAGGCACCGCAAGGCTGGCTGCAAAAAGTGGAAAGAAAAGTCTAAGACGGTCTTTGCCCTGTTTATATGAAAATAGCACTGGTAGAATTTTTAAACGCATACCCTCTATACTATGCCCTAAAAAATGGTATAATAAATAATAATTTTGAGTTTTTATCCTATCCGCCGAGCAAATGCGCTTTGCTTTTGAGAGAAAACAGAGTCGATATGGGGAATGTGCCGATAGTTGAATATTCAAACTCAGAGAACTACAAAATATTGAAGGATTGCTGCATATCGAGCAATAAAGAGGTTAAAAGCGTTGTACTATTTCTAAAAAAGCCTATTGAGAGGGTAAGGATTGTCAAGCTTGATAAAAATTCCAATACATCCAATGCTCTCACTAAGGTATTGTTTAAATTTAAGTATAATTTGACGGTTGATTATACCTACGATGGAGAAGGCGACTGTGAGCTTGTTATAGGTGATAGAGCACTTGAAAGGATAAAAAAAACAAAAGAGCATAAGCTTGATCTTGCTGTTGAATGGCATGATATGACTTTTTTGCCTTTTGTTTTTGCCGTTTGGATGGCAAACAGAGATGTTGACGATGAAACCAGACGGCTGTTTATTGCCTCAAAAGAGTGGGGT
>JALTDI010000335.1 GCA_027074255.1 Desulfurellales bacterium | reverse complement strand
GTTCTCCGACAAGAGTTGTAGCTCCCCCGAGGGCTGTCCCTATTACGCCGTGCATCATTAAATTTCTCAAGAAAGCCCTGAATTCATCCAGCTCTTTCTTGTGGTATTCCTTAATCTGATTATCGTTTTTTATGCTTGAACCTTCTTTATAGTGTTTGCCCGATACAACTTTGTGATATATGCCGTAAAACCCGTATGCTACTGCAATAATGACAGCCGTAACCGTTAATGCATCAAGGAATGCGGAAAGAAACGCACCAACAAGCAGAAAAACAAGCGAAACAGCAATTTTTGATTTGATTTTAATAATAAGCCTTGAAAAAAGAAACAGCAAACCCTCTCTCATAAAATATATGCCTGCTACCATGAATATTAAAAGAAGAATAACAGGAAAGTTTTTAACGAGTTCTTCATAAACGCTTTTCACATCTGTCATGCCTATAACAACGGCCTCAATGGCCAAAAGACCGCCGGGAGCAAGTGGATAGCATTTAAGAGCCATAGAAAGTGTGAAGATGAATTCTGCAACAAGCAGCCAGCCCGAGAAAAATCCGCCTGCCAAAAAATAAGCGAACGGGTTTAAAATAATAAATAGTATGATAATAATTTTATACCAATTCGGTGTGTTGCCGAGAAAATTTTCAAAAAAAGCTTTTGTAAGACTCATTCGGCTATTTATTGCATAAATATAAACGGATGTCAATTATTTTAAAAATTAAATTCTATAAAATAATAAGCGCAGCTATACGGCAGCTTATCCTCAGCCATGTTTTCTGGTGGAGACGGCGGGAGTTGAACCCGCGTCCAGAAGTGCTTCACATCCGAAGATTTGTTACATGCTTGATTCCTTTTTTAGTTTGCGGCAGCCTAAGCTAAAAGGAATAAACCGCATTAAGCGCCGCACCGATTAAAAAACCCGCAAAAAAGCCAATCGGCAAGCATCTTTACGGAGTCGCTTTAAGTATAAAGCCTCATTGTGTGCTAAAGCGGCAAAACACTCAACAGGCCGCTGCTTTTTCTAAGCAGCTAAAGCGTATTCGTTATCTGCGTTTCTTTTTTCCTACCGGTTTTACGAGACAGTAGGAGCTCGGCATGATCTTCGAATGCCATCACACCCTGTCGAACCCAATTACGTCCCCGAGCTGTGTAGAGTAAATATATTCCATAGTAAAACAAAGTCAAGCACATTAGTAGACAAATCCTTAATAGTGGATAAAATTTATAAAATATCTTATTATAATGGCAGGAGGTTTGTTTATGTGGATGATAGTAATTGCATCTATAATCATTCTAATTGTAATATACTATTTTTTTATTAAAAATAATCAATATACTACGAGTGACGACAGTGTTTCCTACAAGTCAAAGGAATTTCTCTTATCAAAAACCGAAAAGACCGTTTACGATGCTTTTATTCGCAATATAAGCAAAAACGGTCTATACATAAAAGTTTTTCCTAAAATCAGGCTGACAGATTTTTTGTGGTCCCCAAAAGACAACAGGAATGCATATTTGAGAATCAACGGGAAATTCGTTGATTTTTTATTGGTTGAAGAACACAGTTTAAACCCCATTGCAGCTGTTTTTATTGTTAATGCCGATAATAAAGCCAAAATGTTTTCAATGGACGTAATTGAGCCTGCCTTGAAATCAACAAGTATAGGATTGATTAAAATAGACTCGAGCATAGTATTTAAGCAGGAACAATTAAATAACTTTGTAAAAGACTCTTTGGAGGAATATTATGAATTTAAAAGAAAGTTTCGTTGATATTTTATGCTGCCCTATATGCGGAAAAGATTTGGTTATAGACGATGAGGGGAATTTCCTAATATGCAGGCAATGCAGCGTTAAGTTTCCGATAAAAGACGGAATACCCATACTGCTTGCAGAAGAAAAAATTGAAATGAAAGAAAATGGCACTTAAAGCTTATTTTTATGTAATTTTGTGTGTAATTTCCTGGGCGCTCATACCCGTTTGCTCAGAAAACATTCTCAAAGGCATGAATAATTTTTCTATGCTTCTATTTTCCAATTTAATCTCGACATTAACATTGGGTGCTTATTTATTTCTCAACAAAAAGACTGCTGTATTGAAACGTTATAATTTAAAAGAATTTGCATATATGTCTTTTTTGGGTTTTCTCGGTGCATTTATCTATTTTGTTTTTTTATACGGCGCATTCGGCATAGCCCCTGCGCAGGAGGTTTTCATAATCAATTATTTATGGCCCATTCTCGTAGTTGTTTTAGCCGTTTTAATTCTCAAAGAACAGCTAACTGTCATAAAAATAATTTCCATATTTATAAGCTTTGCCGGCGTTGTTGTGATAGTCACAAAAGGACATCCGCTATATACGGATTTTGGCAACATAAAGGGTGATGTACTGGCTTTTTTAGCGGCTTTAAGTTTTGCCCTTTTTTCTGTGCTGGGAAAGAAGGTTAAATACGACGAAACGGTATCGGTTTTTGTGTATTTTTTATCTTCTTTTATATTCTCCGTAATTCTTATACCGCTTTGTAAAACCGAATTCATTAACACAAGTATTCTTTTCTGGCTTTTTATCAACGGCGTATTCGTCAACGGCATATCATATCTGTTTTGGTTTAGCGCATTAAAAAAAGGCAATATCCATATAGTATCAAACGTTGTGTATCTGACGCCGTTTGTCGGTCTTCTGTTTATAAATGTTTTCCTATCAAAAAAGATATATTCCTACTCATTCATAGCTTTGATTTTAATAATATCCGGCATTCTGCTGCAGGTATCAAGCAAATATGTGAAAAAGAAGGAAGTTATTTAATAGGTATATTTATTTCAAGCACTTCCACAGAGTTATCTTTTTGAAGAGAGACGTTAATCGTTTTCGGGTCTATATCAACGTATTTAGATATAACTTTTATTATGTCTTTCCTCATATCGTTCAAAAAAGGAGCTTTGTTTGTGGCTCTTTCGTGAGCCAGAATTATTTGAAGCCTTTCTTTGGCTTGATTGGCACTTGTCTTTTTGCGTTTTTTAAAAAAATCGAAAAACATACCGACTATTCCTTAAAAAAGTTAATTATACTTTGTAAAAATCCCTTTTTTTCCTCTGTTATTTCCATGAACGAAATATCCTCACCGAGTATTCTTTTTACTATATTTTTATATGCCAAACCTGAGTCTGATTCTTTATGCAGTATGGAGGGTTCTCCTATGTTGGTATAGCTTACAATATTATCGTCTTCCGGAACAACACCGATAAGCGGTATGCTTAAAACCTGAAGAACGTCGTCTTTACTCATCATATCGCCTTTTTTCACCAATCTCGGGTTTATTCTGTTTATAATTAAACTCACATCTTTCTTCGTGTTTGCCTCAAGAATACCAATTACCCTATCCGCATCCCTAACCGCAGAAATTTCCGGTGTGGTGATAATAATGACCTCGTCAGCTGGAGTCATAGCATTTTTAAAACCGCTTTCTATGCCCGCTGGAGAGTCAAGTATTATGTAATCGAAATCTTTTTTCAAATCGTTAGTTAAGTTTGTTATCTGTTGAGCCGAAACGGCGGATTTATCTCTTGTTTGAGCTGCTGCTATCAAAAACATATTATCGGTACGTTTATCCTTAATTAGAGCCTGGTTGAGCTTGCAGACCTTTTCTACGATATTTACCACATCATAAACTATTCTGTTTTCAAGACCAAGTATCATATCAAGGTTTCTCAATCCGATATCCAAATCAATTGTAACAACCTTTTTACCCGATAGCGCCAAACCGAGAGCTATATTGGCGGATGATGTGGATTTTCCGACACCGCCTTTTCCCGATGTGATAGTTAAAACTTTTCCCGACATAATTTACTCCATTAATCCTTTAATCTTAACCATTCTTCGTATGTATTAATCATTATGTTATTGTCGTTAATATAAGCTACCTCAGGCAGTACGCCCTTTATGTTTCTTAGGCTCACTCCTTCTTCGGGCGAGCGAGTTATAAAATCGCCTATTCTTATTTGAGGAGGGTTTAGTGCAAAAGCAAAAATTATGGCATCGTTATTCCCGCCATATCCGGCATGAGGAATGCCGTTTAATTTGCCGAGAACAAAAATGTTGCCTGTTGCGTAGATATAAGAATTCGAATTGACATTCCCTGTTATAACGAGGTCGCCGTCAGCTCGGATAGTCTGCCCGTTTCTTACATTCCCTCTGTATGTAGCTATTTGTTTGTCCTGCTTTTCAGCCAAAAGATGCATATTTTTCGTTTCTATGACGGGTATATCTGCATTGCAGCCCTTTTTATCTGCGACAACTACGGCATTAATATATATGTTTTTATCTTTCAAAAATTTAAGTATATCATTAGATAAAATTTTGTTTGTTTCGTTTAATTTAAGAGTGAGGAGTGTGTTTTGTAAAAAATGTGAGCTGCTTGCCAAAACCAACTCGAGCTCTTTTTTTATTTCATCTATTTTATCAATATTGATTTCTAATTCAAAGCCTAAGAAATTTTTACCTTTAATTGCCACTTTTTCCATCTTTTAATAGATACCATATAATCCTTTATAATTCAACCGCTTTTATAAAATTTTGACTTTTTTGACAAAATGTATAAATATTGGATGAGGGTTATGATATGATTATAAAAAAAATAGAAACAAACAGAAGGAAAGAGGCTGTAGATATAACGCATATTATAAAGGACAGCATTAATATTCAAAACGGATTGGTTGTTGTTTATGTTCCGCATACAACAGCCGGAGTAATCATAAACGAGGCATACGATTCTGATGTAGCAGACGATATTTTGGAGAAATTGAGCCAACTTGTTCCGTATTCCGATAGTTACAAACATCATGAGGGTAATTCAGATGCCCATATTCAATCAAGTATGGTGGGTTCAAGTGTGTCGATTATTGTTGAAAATTCAAAGCTGATGCTCGGCAGGTGGCAGGGCGTATTTTTTATGGAATTTGACGGACCAAGAAGAAGAGAGATTTATATAAAAATTATCGAAGGGTAGGTGTTTCAATGAAATATATAATTTTGCTCGGAGACGGAATGGCAGATTGGCAGATGGATGAATTAGGCTCTAAAACGCCGCTTGAGTATGCGAAAACGCCGAATATGGACAGGATTGCCGCTGGCATTAAAGGTATGGTTAAAACCGTGCCGGATACTCTAAATCCCGGAAGCGATGTGGCAAACCTCAGCGTTTTGGGATATGACCCGCTAAAATATTATACCGGCAGAGCGCCCCTTGAGGCAATCAGCAAATCCATTGAGATGGGCGAAAACGATGTTGCATACAGATGTAATTTTGTAAATATAGAAAACGGAATAATGAAGGATTTTGCAGCTGGTCACATAACAACGCAAAAGGCGTCTTTGCTGATAAAGTTGTTAAACGACAACAGAGAATTTGATGATATTGAGTTTTTTGCCGGTGTGAGTTACAGAAATTTAATGATATGGAGAAACGGAATGAGTGATAAAACTACACCTCCGCACGATATATCCGATAAAAAGATAGAGGAGTATTTACCGAAAGGGGAGGGCAGAGCAAAGCTGTTGAAGATTATGGAGAAAGCCTCATCCGTTTTAAAAGATAACGATATACACAAACAGGCAAATGCAATTTGGCTTTGGGGAGAGGGCAAGAAACCCTCAATGCCGCTTTTTAGCGAGAAGTTTAACAAAAGCGGCTGTATGATTAGCGCAGTTGATTTGATGGTTGGCATAGGGAAACTAACAGGATGCCACATACCCGAAGTTGACGGAATGACCGGTTTTTTGGATACGAACTATTACGGTAAAATCAATGCGGCTTTTGATTTTTTTAGTGACGGTGGTGATTTTGCATACGTTCACGTTGAGGCAACCGACGAAACCGGACATATGGGTGATCTAAACGCCAAGATTGAAGCCATAGAGCTTTTCGATAAAAAAATAGTCGGTGAATGCTTAAAAATGTCTTCGGATATAGAAGGGGGGTTGAAGATAGCAGTGCTGCCAGACCACCCCACACCGATAAAAATTAAAACGCACACAAGCGAACCCGTTCCGTTTGCCGTATTGGATACTGCAAAGGAAACGAAAAAGAGAAATGTATATAGCGAAAGTTCTTGCAAAAAAGGTATTTTTATAGAAAAGGGATACGAGTTTATAAACAAAATCCTATTTAAGGAGTAGCTGTGGTAGGTCCCATTGATGTCCAAAATGTTATCTTAAACGCTACATCTCAAAGTCAAATTAACAGCAATGTTTTGGCGCAGGCTGCTGTGGGAGAGGCTTTTAAAGGCATAATCAATAAAAAGGAGGAAGAGATAAAAGCCACGCAGGTGAAGGAGACGGAGAACAACCCCGAGAATGTAATTGATGAAAAAAAAGAGCATCAGAGGCAGAAAAAAGAACCAAAAGAAGGACACATAGACCTAAAAGCTTAGGTTAAGTTGAATTTGACATTGAAGATGTAAAATAATATATTGCTAACAAATAATGAATGTTTTGGAGGTTATTGTATGTCTCATTTGCACGAAGATGGCCATAAGAAGTTGATGGGGTTTTATAATGCTGCGAAATGGTCGATGGACGGAGTATGCTACCTTGACGTCTATGCCGATCGAATATCTTCTGATGAAGAGGAAAAAATGAAAAGACACCTTGAAGATTTGGGCATTAGATTTGATGTTTCGAAAGATGGTACCATAAAGGGATACTTTGAAGGAAGCTATGATAAAGTATTCCCCGTTATGAGACAGCTTCTTGATGAAGGATGGAGCTGGTAGTTTTTTTATCTTGAAATAGGGCAACTTTGGTTTAAAATCAATTTGAGAGTGAATCGGGTGGTCGCTTGGGGTAAATCCCTGCGAGAGGAAAGTCCGGGCTCCATAGAGTCGGAAGCGCCGATTGAAAAGTCGGTTGGGGTGACCCAAAGGAAAGTGCCGCAGAAAAAAAACCGCCCCGCACTCATCTTTTAACGATTTTATTTTTTTAGGGTTAAGGTCTTTTCTGTATCAACAAAAGTTCAAATCAACTAATGAATTAATTAAAAGATGAGTGCGGGGTAAGGGTGAAAAGGTGGGGTAAGAGCCCACCGCTTGAAATAGTAATATTTCAAGGCACGGTAAACCCCGCTTTGGAGCAAGACCAAATAGGAAAACCTTTTTAGAGTCGACTCTGCTGTTCTTTGTATGATTTTTATACAAGGAGGGTTTTCGGGTAGGTCGCTTAGATAAATGACCGCCGCCGAGCTTATTTTTATAATATGCCCGGTACAGAACCCGGCTTATAGATTCACTCTCTTCTTATTTTTATAGTGGTTTTTGATATGCAATAGCCATTTTAAAATGGCACAGCTTGAATTCAGTTTTAAGTCTGGAAATCGATTCTGTGGCACCCAAAATAAGATACCCGCCGGGATTTAGTATATCATGGTAGAATTTGTTGACTACTTTTTGTCTTGCTGCATTATCAAAATAAATCAGAACATTACGGCAAAATATAGTATCCATTTTCCCTACACTTCTTAACTGTCTATCATCGGTAATGTTTATATTTTTAAAAACACATTTTTTCTTAACCGTATCTTTGATTTTATATTTTCCAGGTCCTATATTATCAAAATATTTCTTTTTCATATCAACTGTAAGTTCTTTCAGAGAATATTCACCGTATATACCTTCTTTGGCCTTGTCAAGAATCTCATTGCTGATATCCGATGCCAGAATTCGAGCCGGAATGTTTGAGCCGTATTTCTCCATCAGAGCTATTGCGAGAGTATACGGTTCTTCACCGCTTGAACAGGCGGCACTCCAAATATTGATGCCTCTTTTTCTTTTTAACATCTCCGGAACCATAGCATCAGCAAATGCATTAATTTGATTTATGTGTCTGAAAAAATATGTTTCGTTGATTGTTACGGCATCAAAGAGCTTGGGCATCTCTTTTGTTCCAGACACCGATTTGATATACCTCAAATACTCCTCAAAAGTATTCATTTTAAGGTTATCCATTCTCTTTTTAAGCCTGTTTGTCAGCAAATATTCTTTGTTTTTTTCAAAAAAAATACCTGATTTATCATAAATGAATTGTCTCATATCCTCAAAGGTTTTAGGGCTCATTTTTTCCGACACTTTCTACTCATTCCCCTTAAAATATAGCTTTTTTACGGTATCTATTTCTTCATATAGCCTGAAAGTAAACAATTCTAAGTCAATTTTATTAGATAGCTCTATCTCGTCTTTAATTATTTTCCATCCTTCATCCTCTTCAAGTGTAAATTTGGCATAATTACCGCCAAAACCTATACCTTCCGAATAGGTCAAAAGGTCAGCCACGTGCACGGTTGATACCAGCAGTTTATTGCTAGCGTCCATGGGTCTGTGGTGATATTCCACAACATCCATTATCTCACTTGGCAATCCCCATATGGACAGCAGTTTTGAACCGAGAAGAGAATGGTTGATGTTGTACAGCTCCATTTCCGAATCATAAAAAGACAAACCCTTTTTATATGCGTTTTCAAGTATTTCATCCAAGATATCCGGAGCATATAAATCAAGAAGAACCTTTCCCATATCGTGCATTACACCGCCGCTGAATTCAGCCGAGCTGAAGTTTAAATTCAGCATATTTGCTATTATTTTTGCCGTTACGCCGCAGCCAAATGAATGCTCCAAGAATTTATCCCTATTGAAATGTTTATGTAAAGGTAATTTTTTAACGCTTGTCAGCATCACCGAAATCATTACTATATTTTCCACCTGAACGAACCCCAGCAGATTAATCGCATGGTTAAGAGAATTCACTTCTCTCGATAGACCGTAAAAAGATGAATTTGCCATTTTTAATATCTGACTAACCAAGTTGGGGTCTTTTTCTATGACCTTTTCTATGTCTTTTGATGTTGAGGAGGAGTTTCTCGTTAGCCTAATAACCTCAAAAGCAATAGCCGGAAAGGCAGGCAAATTTTCTATGTGTTCAAGATTATCGTAAAGTTCTTTCAATCTGTTCATAGTGTTGTTTTATAGATATAATCAATCGTTTTGTCAAGGCAAATTTTCATTCTATCCTTTATTTTTCCACCTTTTTTATATTTTTTAGAAATCTTCCTTTGACCTCATCAAAATCAAAAAGCTCGGCATTATATCTTGCCGCAAATTCAAGCGATTCCTCAACGCTATGTGAATTTCCATAGTTCAAAGCCTCTTTTGTTGCAAAAACAGCTTTTATGGGGTTGAATATTATCTTTTCAGCAATATTTTCAGCACCTTTTATGGTTTCCTCTTTGTTTTTATATATACGGCTTACAAGTCCCATCGATAAAGCTGTTTTGGCATCAATCTTCATAGATGTATAGGCCAACAGCTTTACGCTGCCCTCACCGATAATTTTAGGCAGTCTTTGTAGTGAGCCAAGATCAGCAACAACACCTAACTTTGTTTCCATTATCGAAAACACAGCATTCTCAGATGCCACTCTTATGTCGCATGTTGAAGCAAGGTCTAATCCGCCGCCCACACAATATCCGTGTATAGCCGCAATATATATCTTTTTGGATTGCTCTATTCTGCTTATGCTGTTCTGCATAAACATTACGTTATTTTTAAGAAAATCTTCGTCGCTTTTTTTATCATTTCTATGCTGTTCTATATTTTGAAGAAAATCGTGAAAATCAAGGCCTGCCGAAAAGGAATCACCCTCGGCTTTGATAATAACCACACCAATATTGTCATTTTTATCCATTTCTTCTACGGCTTTTGCAAGTTCGGAAAAAAATTCCTGAGTAAAAGCGTTTAACTTTTCAGGCCTGTTAAATGTTATATAGCCTATTGCACCCTTGTAATCCAATTTTATCAGCTTATAATCCATTGTTAATTTCCTCCAATGGCTTATCAATAAATAAGCTCAGAGTTTTGATTTTAATTTCCATATAAATCTGTCTATTATTCTAGCTGTTGCCCCCCATATAATCTCATTGTCATACTCTATTACAAAAGTTTCGTTTTCTCTGTTTTTATAAATATATTTGCGCTTCACAAACGGATGAATGCCTATCAAATAGTTCAAGGGTACACTAAACAGCCTTTCTACTTCATCTTTGTTAATCTTAAAATTGTCTTTGGTCAATAGACCTACAAACGGATATATGACGAAATTGGAAGTCAATGTAAATATGGGCTCTATTGCACCGAATATTTTAATGTCATAAGGTTTAATTCCTATTTCTTCATAAGTTTCTCTTAGTGCCGCGTGCAGGAAATCTCCTCCATCGGTTTTTTCAATCGAACCGCCGGGGAATGATATTTGTCCGGCATGAATCGTTCCGTCGTCAGCTCTCTTTTGGAATAGGATTTCCGTATTATTGTTTTTCAGTAGAAGCGGCATTATAACGGCAGCCTGCCTTCTATCGGTTTTTATTACATCAGTTTTATCTTTAAGAATGCCGCTTATGATTTCTATATCGACCATTATTACTTTTGCTCTTTATCTTTTGAAGGTTTTATTCTATACTTAATTTTGTTGAATTTATTGTATATCTCAAATAGCTCCCTTTTCCTTTTGATGAACTCTTCTTTTTTATTCCTAAGCCAGTCGGCATGCTCAGACCAGTTTGCCTTAATAACCGGGTCTCCTCCCTCATAGGGTTTTCCGCAGATAGCACAGACGGTTTTGTTATTTTTGATTTTAAAACTGTTTGAGCCGCAGAAACCGCACACGCCGTATTCCTGTTTTGCGTTTGTAAAATTCTCAGAGCATAATGCCTTGCCCATATTCTCAAGCTCCTTTTGTGAGTTAGCTATTTCGCCGGGTAGAGTTGCAATTATATCCATTTGTGCTTTAACATTTAAATCCATAGTAAAGGCAATAACGCTCAGGGAGGAGAGGGTCAGACCCTCCCATCCCTTTATACCTGATATCGATAGCAGCACAGAGGGTGTTCCCTTGATATTTTTATATTGGTTAAGCAAAAGCATCCTATCCAAAAAGACTTTCCAGATGCCGTTTATTCCCATAAAGTAGGTGTTGCTTATGAGTATTAATTTGTCTGTTTTGTCTATTTTATCCAACACCCATATCACATCGTCTTTTAGTATGCATCCTTTTTTAAAAAGACAGGTATAACACGCCGTGCAGGGCTGTATTTTTAAATCATAAAGATTTATGATGCTTTTATCATCCGCCTCGGCCGAGTCAAGAATGATTTTTGCCGCCACATCACTATTCCCGTTATTCCTCGGTGATGCTATAATTGCCAAAGCACTACTCATAGTTTACCGCCTTTTAATTTTCCAGCTCTTTTTCGACAATTTGCGCTATGTCTTCAACACAAATCGAGTCGTAAGACAAATCCTTAACGCCGTCATCCAGCATAATCGTGCAGAATGGGCAGGCCGTTGCAATAACATCCGGGTTGGTTTGTGCAAGCTCATTTGTTCTAACTTTGTTTATCCTTTCACCCTCTTCTTCAACCCACATCATACCGCCTCCGGCGCCGCAGCAAAAACTTTTTTCATGCGAGTTTTTTGTCTCAACAAGATTTGCTCCCACATTTTTTAAAATATTTCGAGGATCATTGTATATTCCGCTATGTCTTCCGAGATAGCAAGAGTCGTGATATACAACTTTCTTGTTAAACTCTTTTTTAACTTTCAGTCTGCCGGAGTTTATCAGCTCGTTTATAAACTGTGTATGGTGCACCACTTCGAAAAAGTCCCCGCCGAGTTTCGGGTATTCATTTTTAAGCGTATAATAACCGTGAGGGCAGGTGACAACTATCTTTTTTATATTGTGAGCCCTGAATGTTTCTATGTTTTCCATAGCGAGATTGTAGAACAGATATTCGTTTCCGAGTCTCCTTGCATTATCTCCACAGCATTTCTCGTCTCTTCCGAGAATAGCAAATTTAACTCCGGCTTTTTGAAGAATCTTAACAAACGACTTAGCGATAAGCTTGCCCCTATCATCAAAAGCACCTGCACATCCGACAAAATATAGAATTTCAGGCTCAGGTTCATCGGATATCGTTTTAACTTTTAAACCGTCAGCCCAATCAGCTCTATAATCCCTATTAATTCCCCAAGGATTTGAATTGGTTTCCATATTATTGAACACAGAAACCAATTTTTCAGGGAATCTTCCTTCCGTCATTACAAGATACCTTTTCATATCTATCATATTTCTTATATGCTCGTTACTGACAGGACAAACACTCTGGCATGCGCCGCAGGTTGTGCACTGAAACAGTGCTTTTTCCGGAATACTTACGTCATATTCAACATATGTTTTTTCTGGCAGCTCCATATCGTAGTCTTTAAACAGAGGAATCCTGTTTGTTTCCGAATCTTCTTTCTTATTAAGGACTATGTCTGCATTTTCTAATATATTGTCCTTAGCAGTAAGTATAACCTCTTTGGGAACGAGCAGCTTGCCTGTATTCGCAGCCGGGCACAAACTCGAGCATCTTCCGCATTCCGTGCATGCATAACCGTCGAACACCTGTTTCCAGGTTAGCTCCTCAACCTTGCCAACACCGAAACTCTCGGCTGTTTCATCCTCAAAGTCTATTTCTCTTAATTTGATTGATTCATCAAGATTAACAAAGAAATTATTTGGGATACCGGCAAGTATGTGAAGGTGTTTGGAATGCGGTATAAAATCCAAAAATGCAAGCAGTGATATTATATGTATCCAGAAGGCTATCTCATAACCCGTATTAGAATAGGCTGGATGGAAAATGTTATATAGGAATTGTGAAAAAATCATCCAATTATTAGGTTTTCCTTCTTTTGCTATATCCATCATACCCATATAAAGCAGAGTTATCATAAGGATTATGATTAGGCCGAGTATAAAATAAGCCGAGAAATGATAATTTTCCTTTTTCGGATGCCACACCCATCTTCGAAACAGACTCATACCAACAGCAATAAGCACTATGACGGTGAATAAATCCTCCAAAAAAAGATATATATGATAGCCTGTATATCCAAGGAATGCATAACTAAAATCAGGTGCAAATCCTCTTATTATCAGTTCTATTTCTCCAAATAAGAGTATAACGAATCCGAAAAAAAGCATTGAGTGAAAAACACCCGTATAGTTTATATCCGCATCTTTAATCTTAAAATGGCAAAGCTGCAGCAGTCCTTTTTCTATTGCAGAGGAAATACGTTTTCCGATTCTATCGTATCTGTTTTCAGGCTGGGCTTTCTTTAAAAGAGCATAAAGATAAAAAACCCGTTGAAAAAATATTGTCAAACTAACAATAAGAACAATAGTTAAAACAATCGCCTGAATATGCATTTAACCGAGTCCCCCTTCTTAAATTTACTTGGTCAGCATCTTCCCTATCACTATTCTTTGAACCTCATTCGTTCCTTCGTAAATCTCTGTTATTTTAGCATCTCTATACATTCTTTCTATCTCATATTCGCCTATATAGCCGTAACCGCCGAATATCTGCAGAGCCTCCTTTGTAACATAGGTCGCAGTCTCCGATGCAGCGGCTTTGGCAATGGATGATTCAAGAATAAATGGCCTTTTCATATCTTTTAGCCAGGCAGCCTGATATGTGACCCATTTTGCCTGATCTATCCTCATTTTCATATCGGCAAGCTTGAACTGTATAGCCTGGAAGGAACTGATGGTCTTACCGAACTGTTTTCTCTCCTTTGCATATTCAACAGCCCTTTCGAATGCGCCTTCTGCTATTCCGAGTGCCTGAGCCGCTATACCGACTCTTCCTCCATCCAGCGTATCCATGGCAATCTTAAACCCTTCACCCTCTTTTCCAAGCAGGTTTTCTTGGGGTATTTTTACATTATCGAGTGCAAAAACGGATGTGTATGTTCCTCTTATACCCATCTTATCTTCATTTCTTAGAAGTTCAACACCCTCAGAATCCAAATCAAGAATAAAAGCCGATATACCCTTGTGCCTCAAAGATTTGTCATGTGTTGCAAAGAGTATGCCCACATCCTTAAATCCGCCGTTTGTAACGAATATCTTATTCCCGTTTGCTATGTAGTAGCCGTCCTTTTTCTCTATGGTTGTCTGAACGTTTGCCGCATCGCTTCCCGCATCGGGCTCTGTGAGCAGAATACATCCGACCCTTTCACCGCTGCACAGCTTGGGCAGATATTTTTCCTTCTGCTGGTCTGTTCCAAATTCCAATATGGGGTTTACAGCCAAAGAGGTATGAGCAGAAAGCAAGACACCAGAGGATGCACATGCCTTTGATATTTCTTCTATAACTATTGCATACGATACAAAGCTCAAACCTGCACCGCCGTATTCCTCTGGTGCATAGACGCCGAAGAAACCCAGTTCACCCATTTTTTTCAATATTTCATCGGGAATTTTGTGGTTTTTATCCGTTTCCATAGCAACAGGCTTTAATTCTTTTTCAACAAAGTCGTGAGCCGTTTCTCTTACCAGCCTCTCATCATCGGTTAAATCAAAATTCATATTACCCTCCGATTATCTATTCTTAAAAGATGGTTTTCTTTTATCTACAAAAGCTTGAAGTCCTTCTTTGGCATCCTGAGTCGCAAACACCATTCCAAACAGCGTGCTTTCATATTTAAATGCTTCGTCAATGGTCAGATTAAATCCGTTGTTTACGGCTTTTTTAGCCAAGGC
>JALTDI010000334.1 GCA_027074255.1 Desulfurellales bacterium | reverse complement strand
CATTTATCGTCTTTTAAGATTGTTTTAACAAAGGTCATTAATAATTATATAAAGAAGAATAATGTTTTAAAAAACGATATAAGTTTTTCGGGCGATGATGTAAGAGAAGGTATAATAGCCATTTTATCGGTTAGACTGCCCAATCCTCAATTTGAGGGTCAGACAAAAACGAAGCTCGTTAATACGGACATTAAAAATATTATACAAACAAGACTTTATAGTATGCTAACAGAGTACTTTGATGAGCATCCGCAGGTGGCCAAATCCGTTATAGATAAGGTTGTAAAGGCATATTCCGCTAGGGAAGCCGCAAGAAAAGCAAGGGAGTTAGTCAGAAGAAAAACGGTTTTTGAAACAAAAGGTCTCCCCGGGAAGCTGGCTGATTGTCAGGAAAAAGACCCGGAAAAGACCGAATTGTTTATAGTTGAGGGTGATTCGGCCGGAGGAAGTGCAAAACAGGCCAGGGACAGGGTTTATCAGGCGATATTACCGCTTAAAGGTAAGATTCTCAATACCGAAAAAACAAACCTTACCAAGGTCTTAACCAGTGAGGAGATAAAAAATATTGTGACAGCAATAGGAGCAGGTATAGGCGATTCGTTCAATATAAACGATGTGAGATATCATAAAATCATATTAATGACAGATGCCGATGTTGACGGAAGCCATATACAGACATTGATTTTAACGCTATTTTTTAGATATTTTAAGGAATTGATAGAGATGGGTTTTGTTTATATAGCTCAGCCGCCTCTTTATAAATGCAGAATAGGAAAAAAGGAATTTTACGTAAAAGATGAAAAGCAGATGAAAGAGTTCCTTATTAATAAAGGGATTGAGGGATTTTCTCCGATTGTGGATGATAAAAAAGTCGAAAAAGAAGAGTTTAAAAAAATAGTCAACAAACTGCTTGTTTATGAGAATATGGTAGATAGACTGACAAAAAAGTACGGCAGTGAAGAGATAATAAGGTGTTTGTCAATTATATCTCCGACTTTTGATGAGATGGAAAATATAGCTGATTTTCAGGAGACGCTCAATAAATGCCTTAGTGTAAACTCATCGATTTTTATCAGTGAGATAGGCATTGAAAACGAGGCCTTCGTATTTAAATATATCTTCGACAATGAACAGAAAGAGATGTTTATGAATAGAGAATTTTTTAGTTCTCATGAGTTCAAACTTATAACAAAATATGCACCGTCGAAAAATCTGCTGGGCTCGCCTCCTTTTAATGTTGCTGCCAAAGACGGTATAATTAAATTTAAGACAATTAAGGA
>JALTDI010000333.1 GCA_027074255.1 Desulfurellales bacterium | reverse complement strand
GATTAAATATCTGTTATATGGTATATACGGGTGAAATTTTCAAAATGATACCAAAAGTAAATGATCCTTCAAATAAATGGTACGGACCTGAACAGGCCATCAGAACTTTTCCTGCAAATGAAGTCAAAGAGATACGAAAGATTTTGACAAACTATTTTAAGGGCATACAAGTGGGTCTTACGAGTGGTGATTGGAGTAAAGCAAACAAGGCGATTGATGGCATAAAAAAATACCAAGAACAGTATGCTTCATCCATAATGCCAAGTCCAAGCAGAGTAAAAGCAGAGATATTTTTCAATAAAGCAAAAATCTTTCAAAGATTGATGCCTGTATATCTTCTAGGCGGATTGATTTTGCTGCTGTTTATATTTGCAAAGATGGCAAAACCATCACTAAATATCAGATGGATAACAAAGATAATCTTTTGGATAAATATCGCAGCTTTTGCGGTTCATACAGGTGGATTGGGGATGAGATGGTTTATAGCCCAGCATGCACCTTGGAGCGATGGCTATGAATCGATGATCTATATAGCTTGGGCGATAGTTCTCTCAGGCCTTATCTTTTCAAGACAAGCTATCATATCTTTGGCATTGACATCTATACTAGCGGGTGTTACGCTCTTTGTTGCTCACCTTAGTTGGATGGATCCACAAATGACAACATTGGTTCCGGTTCTTAAATCATACTGGTTAAATATACATGTTTCAGTTATAACAGCTAGCTATGGATTTTTGGGTTTGTGTTCACTGTTGGGCTTTTTTACTCTATTGCTTTTTATCATCAGAAAACCAGGCTCCACCACTAAAAGAGCAAAAGAGATAGACAGAAGTATCATAGAGGCAACAAGAATCAATGAAATGGCGATGATACTAGGTCTTAGCCTGCTTACTATTGGAAACTTTTTAGGTGGTGTTTGGGCCAATGAAAGCTGGGGAAGATATTGGGGATGGGACCCAAAAGAGACATGGGCTCTTGTCTCTATCCTGGTTTTTGCGGCCGTGGTGCATTTTAGATTTATACCGAAGTTAAATTCTCCATTTGCATTTGCTGTTGCATCAACTCTGGCATATTCATCTATCATTATGACATATTTTGGTGTAAACTTTTATCTTTCAGGTATGCATTCATATGCCACAGGTGATCCTGTTCCGATTCCAACATTTGTTTACTACACAGTAGCTACAGTCTTCATAGTGATAGTTCTGGCATTTAGAAATAGAAAGATGGACAAAAGACTCTAAAACTATAAACAAAAAGCTCCTATGAGATATACTTAGGAG
>JALTDI010000332.1 GCA_027074255.1 Desulfurellales bacterium | reverse complement strand
TCTGTAGCTCTTACTGTTAGGTTCATATTGTATGAATCTGCTGTTGTTTTTTCTACGTCATTTGTACTGCTTAAATAGTAGCTTGCAGGCTGGTAGTTCGTCAGTCCGGTGTATCCCGTTGCTCCATCTGTGTGGTTATAGTTGAATCCTATTTTAAACATTGAAATAGGGAGTCTAAATCCTGCACCGAAGCCGTAGCCTGTTTCTGATTCGTCACTTACATTTGCTCCGGTTTTATCACTTATATAGACAGGTATCAAAGAACCCCAGGCGTAAATCATAGCAGGTGAACCAAAGCCTGTCTCCAAGTGCAATACCGCCCTTGCTGCTGTGGTTGGAAATACATATCTATCCACAGATAGCGTTGTATTCATTGAGTCTTTTCCTGAGGTTGCCGCTTTGCTGTTACTATATTCAAATGCTAAAGCCAAATCAAGGTTGGCACTGCCTACGTCAATTTTTGTTCCTATCTTGACAAGAGGCACCCTATGCATGGGTATATTAAATCCGGCCGGTGCTACATCGCCCAAACTGATGGATGGGTGCATTTCTTCCAAAATATACGCTTGTCCCACGAGGATATTGAATACGTTTAATTTATGCTCCACCCACGCCTGTCTTAGCCTGAAGTTTCCCTTACCGTTACCTGATTTTCCTTTGAAATCACCTTCTATTTTTCCTTTTAGATTTGCATCGTTGTTTGTGAATTTCAACCCCAGTCTCGTCAAAAATGATTCTGCGGATGTGTTTGTTTCATTATACGTGCTTTTGTAAAGCGGTGATGAACTGTTGTTAGCATCCGGCATAGGCATATTCGATAAATCCGGTATGTTGGTAGCCTGTTTATCCCATGCAAATTCCGCATATGCAAATCCGTAGAGTTGGGCCTGGGTGTTGCCTTTTGTAGTCACACTTCCGGCAAATGCCATAGGGTTTAAAGATATGGACCCTGCTATAATAGCAGCCGCTGTTAATGAAAATAGTTTTTTCATCCAAAATACCTCCTTAAAAATTTCTATGGTAGGTATAATGTATATTTATTAAAGAATTGTTAAGAACATGTCATATAAAAATAAAAAACAACTAAAAGAGGTTCTGCTTGCCGGCGCTTTTCACAAAGACTGATCTATTTTTTCAGCATTTTACATTTGCTTTATTTGCTCGCAGTACAATATGCTGACTGTGCATAATTTTCTTTTCCACGGTGCAGATTTTGTTTTATGGTTTAAGAAGAAGAGCACTTAGAATCATTCTCTTAGTTTATAAGTGGATTATAGAATTAT
>JALTDI010000331.1 GCA_027074255.1 Desulfurellales bacterium | reverse complement strand
ACAGTGCTTCAAAGCCCGATGCCTTCTTATAGGTTGTCGGGTTTTTTTCATTAAACGATACAAAAGTAAGAATAAATTCTGTGTCGGTTTCTGCGTTTTCGACGGATAGCTTTCCATTTATATGCTCATCTGTTATGATTTTTGAGACATGGATGGCCAATCTTGAGCCGCAGCACTTTTGTTCTCATTTTTCTCCTGCACTATCTTAAACTCACTCTATCATTCAAGCAAATAAAGCTATTTCTTTTGGCAGTTTTTTGTGTTTTTCATATATTTACTGCATCTGAAAGTTTTTCCATTCTAATACGGATTTTTAGATTTCCCAATCTTCGACATATCTTATCAAATATAAAGTAATGAGCCTTAAACGGGATTCTTTGGAGGCGGGTATTGTCTTAATTTCCGGCTTTTAATGGATAATAACGTGTCATAGCCCACGATGAGTCACGTAAAATTTACGGTTATTTGTTTTCTTTGAAAAAGGATAAAAACCACATTTTTTAGAATAATAAAATTAGGTAATGCAGTGATTAGTTAAAAATATAACCCGATTTAAATATTGTGCAGAAAAATATCATCTTCTTGCATGATGCTGCTGTCGCATAACACTACCGCTCTTTCAATTACGTTTTCAAGTTCCCTGACATTGCCCGGCCAGCTGTATTTAAGCAAGATGTTTAAGGCGTTTTGGGATATTGTTTCTATCTTTTTGCCAAATAGTTGCGAATATTTTTCTAAAAAAAATTTGACAAGCGGTTCTATATCGTCCTTTCTTTCCCTAAGAGGCGGTATTTTTATGGGGAAAACATTTATTCTGTAAAATAAGTCTTCTCTGAAATTGCCATCTTGAACCTCTTTTGTTATATTTTTATTCGTTGTACAGACTATCCTTACGTCAATATCAATGGATTCGCTTGAACCTAATCTGTCTATTCTTCTTTCCTGCAAAACCCTTAAAATTTTTGCTTGCAGTTCAAGCGGCATCTCCGTTATCTCATCAAGCAGCAGTGTTCCTTTATTAGCCTGCTCGAATCTGCCTGTATATTTTTTTGATGCACCGCTGAAGGCACCTTTTTCATAACCGAAAAGCTCGCTTTCAAGCAGGTTCATAGGAATAGCGGCGCAATTTATTGCAACAAAATTGCCTTTGGCCCTTTTTCCGGATGCGTGGATATATTTTGCAATCATTTCTTTACCTGTTCCGCTTTCACCGAGCAGCAGGACAGTGGCATCCGTCTGAGCAACCTTGTATGCGAGTTTTAAAATTTCCTTCATTTTAGGCGATTC
>JALTDI010000330.1 GCA_027074255.1 Desulfurellales bacterium | reverse complement strand
GTAGCCTGTGCGGTTCTCTTTGCTGTTCTTGTTTGAAGCATATAGAGTTTGCCCTTTTCAATAGTAAACTCCATATCCTGCATATCTCTGTAATGTTTTTCAAGTGTTTCTGCAACTTTTAACAAATCTTCATAAGCAGACGGGATATCGCCTTTTAATTCTGCAATTGGTTTAGGTGTTCTAATACCTGCTACAACATCCTCGCCCTGTGCATTAACAAGATACTCACCGTAAATTTTCTTTTCTCCTGTTGAAGGGTTTCTTGTAAAGGCGACGCCTGTTGCAGAATCATTGCCCATATTTCCAAACACCATCATAACAATACTTACTCCGGTTCCTAAATCATCACTGATTTTGTTAATTTTTCTGTACGTAATAGCCCTGGGATTATTCCATGATTTAAATACCGCTTCGATTGCTGTGAAGAGCTGGTCTGTCGGATCTTGAGGGAAATCGTTTCCTGTTTTCTCTTTGTATAGCTCCTTAAAGTCAGCAATTACTCCTTTAAGCATCTCCGGGGTAAGCTCAGTATCGCTCTTTAGTCCATTTTCTACTTTATACTTATCAAGAATTTTTTCAAATTCATTGTGAGGAATTTCCATAACAACATTTCCAAACATTTGTATGAAACGTCTGTAACTATCGTAAGCAAAGCGTTCATTATTTGTTAAATCTTTAAGCCCTTCCACTGTATCGTCATTTAAACCTAAATTTAAAATTGTATCCATCATTCCAGGCATAGAAATTGGAGCGCCGGACCTTACGGAAACAAGAAGCGGGTTGGCCCTATCCCCAAGTTTTTTACCTGTTTTTTCTTCCAGCTTGCTCAGGTGTTCGAGCGTTTCATTTCTTATTTCTTCAGGAAGCTTTCCTGTTTTTTGATATTCTTTGCAAGCTTCTGTTGTAATAGTAAAACCAGCCGGAACAGGAAGGCCGATGCGAGTCATTTCTGCAAGCCCTGCCCCTTTTCCGCCAAGAAGGCTCTTCATATCTTTGCTGCCTTCTTCAAAATCATATACCCATTTTTTTGCCATATACTTTACCTCCTAAAGTAAATTATAATGCTTTATTATATACTTTTAATTCAAAAGTTAAAAATTAATTTTCTTCTCGATGACTATTTGAGAGAAATCTGAAAATTGCTTAAATAAATCCTGCAGTTTCTTCAGCAATAATAATCTGTTGTTTTTTACTTTTTCATCTTTGTCCATTACAAGCACATTATCGAAAAATTGTGCAATAGCAGGCGATAGGGCAAAATAAGTTTCCATAATACCATTATAGTTT
>JALTDI010000329.1 GCA_027074255.1 Desulfurellales bacterium | reverse complement strand
CTTTTTGCTCTGACCCACTGTCCGTCTTTAAGCTGTAAATCCCTTGCCGTTACATCATTTATTATCGTATATCCGAATATAACATTTTTAGCCTCGTACTCGGATAAATCTTTTGATTTTTTTCCTATAACAACCGCCAGTTCTCCTTCGTAATCCACCCTTTTTGACATATGCTCAGGATACACGATTGTTTCATTGTGTGCAATAACGGTAGTTGAGGGTTTGATAAACAGCAGGGGAAACTCAGGCCTATTCATTTTCATTTCTTCTATGTGTTCTGTATAATTCAGTCCGACTCCCACAATTTTAGAAGGCTTAACGGGCGATAATATTTTTACATCTTCCATCGGATATTCCTCGCCTGTCTGCTCGCCGATACCCTCAAGAAAGTTTTTTGAAATAATTCTTACAATATCATCATAAACCGTTCCCCATTTGACTTCACCGTCAACAAAAAATCTGCCGAGTTTCATTATAGCCTCTCCTTAATATTCTCAAAACAACATCCTTTTCTTATCATAACTACCTTATCCTTCTTTAATTCCACAATAGTCGAAACAACGTTCTTAATTTTTCCTTTCACGATTACATCAACCGCATTCCTATATCTTTGCACCAATATTTTTATATTATTTACGTCCGTTTTTCCAGAAATATTTATACTGGTCGATGTTATGGGGAAAAAAGATGTTAAGTATTTCAAAACATAGGTATTTGCAATTCTAAAAGCACTCTTACCGTCTTTGGCAGCATAAGCCGGCATATCGAGTTTTGTTTTTGCAATTACGGTTATACCTTTATCAAGAAAAAACTCCAATTGCCCCATATCAACATCACAAACGGCATCTAATATAAACTGCTTATCGGCTATAACTATGAACGGGCTTACTTTTGAGCGTTTTTTAAGCCTGAAAATCTTTTCATTTGCATACTTATCAAATAGAAAGGCGCTAAAACCATAAATGGTAAATGCCGGGAGGATGGACAAACCCCCAAGCCCTAAAACGCTCCTTAACCTTCTTAGGCCCTTTGTATTCGTTTCTTTGATTACCATAAAAAGAAAATGGGGTGAGTAGTGGGATTTGAACCCACGGCCCCCAGGGCCACAACCTGGTGCTCTACCAACTGAGCTATACCCACCACACAAAAATAAAAAAATGGTGAGCCGCGAAGGGATCGAACCTTCGACCGACGGATTAAGAGTCCGTTGCTCTACCAGCTGAGCTAGCGGCCCACTAAAAACACAAAGAAATATACCAGCAAAGATAAATTTGTCAAGATAAATTTGG
>JALTDI010000328.1 GCA_027074255.1 Desulfurellales bacterium | reverse complement strand
TCTCATCACACATCTTCAAAATCCCCCTAAACACCTTCGACGATTCGATAGCGCTGTGCGTTTTTATAACGCATTTTTTACCTACAGCTTTTTCAAAATGCTCCCGTTTTTTCAGCTTTCTGTTGATTCCCGGGCTTGAAACTTCAAGAATGTACGAATGCTCGAACGGGTCGTTAACATCAAGCAAAACGCTTATACTCCTGCTCACATTCTCGCAGTCATTAACCGAAACACCGTCCTCTTTATCTATGTAAACAACAATTTTAGAACCCGTGCATTCAATATCATACACAGCTGCACCGAGAGATTCAACAAGAAGAGTTATCTCTTCTTCGAGTTTTTTATCCAAAAACATAACCTAACCCTTAAAATAACTATTTTATCAGATAATATCTTAAAATAAAAGAATTAAAAACCGCTTGTCTCTATTGCCTTTACCGTGTTGTAGAGCAGCATGGCTATGGTCATTGGCCCAACACCGCCTGGAACAGGTGTTATGTAAGATACCTTTTTAGCGACATTTTCAAAATCAACATCACCGACAACTTTATTATTAACCCTGCTTATGCCGACATCAACAATCACGCTTTTTTCTTTAACCATATCCTCGCCTATCAAACCCGGTCTGCCAACGGCTGAGATTAGAATATCTGCCCGCTTTGTTTTTTCTTGCAGTTCTTTTGTGTGGACGTGACATAGCTGCACAGTCGCAAATTCATTCGTCAGCATAGACGCAAGTGGCTTTCCCGTTATATTACCTGCTCCGACTATTACAACATCCTTCCCTTTTAGTTCAATATTATACTCTTCAAACAATTTCATTATTCCATACGGAGTGCAAGGGTAAAAAAGAGGATTGCCCCTCAACAGTTTACCCACATTGTAAGGATGAAAGCCATCAATATCTTTTTTGTAATCAATGGCCTCGATAACGTTCTCTTCCTTAATATGTGCAGGCAGCGGAAGCTGAACAAGTATGCCGTGGACCATAGGGTTATTATTCAGCATCTTTATAACATTTATTAATTCGGTTTCGGATACCTCAAAAGGCATTCTGTGATTAATTGAGTATATACCTACATCTTCACACGCCTTTGTTTTCATATTAACATACAGCTGACTTGCGGGGTTATCGCCCACAAGTATAACAGCCAATCCGGGTATAATACCGTCCTTTTTTAAATCGGCTACCCTCTTTTTAATTTCATCCCTTATCTTTTTTGCAAGAAGCTTCCCATCAAGTAAAACCATTTAAACAAAAACTCCCTTTAAACGGATTTTTCTATCCTTGT
>JALTDI010000327.1 GCA_027074255.1 Desulfurellales bacterium | reverse complement strand
ATGGAATCATTCGGCGTTAGTGTTTCAAACGGCCAGGGCAGTTTGAAAAATAAGATTATAAGGATAGCCCATTTGGGATATTTTGACAAACCGGACATACTAACAGCCGTTTGTGCACTGGAAATGTCTTTAAAGAGATTAGACGTGAGCGCACCCTTCGGAGAGGGTGTAAAAAAAGCTATGGAGATTTTTGTTGAAGAATAGCTTACCCTCAGGGGTTGTTCAGTTTTTTGAACCGCTGTCTTCCCTGCGGCGAAATACGGAAAATGCCCTCATTGGGTTTTTTCACTCAAAGGGATATGAGGAAATATCCACGTCTTTATTTTCTTATGAAAATAGCGTGTTTGAAGGCCTTTTTGAGCCTTTAAAAACACAGTTGTTTAAAATCATAGATAAAAACAGCGGTCAGACAATGGTTTTGAGAGCCGACATAACAATGCAGATAACGCAGGCGATTATAATGGGCGATTACGATATGCCGGTTAGGGTATGCTATGCGGATAATATATATAGAGATACCGAAGAACATTCCGGAAAGAAGCGTGAGTTTAGACAGATAGGTATTGAACTTTTCGGTATAAAAGATTCCGCAGCCGACAGAGAGGTTATAGATATCGCGCTCTCTTCACTGATGCGGCTCGGTGTGAAGGATATATACCTGCGTATCTCGGATACCTATATCTTTGAAAGACTTTTTAAGGATTATGAAATATACGACAAGAAGATTGTAGGTGAAATCAAAGAGCTGCTTTATAGGAAAAATCTCGATTTGATTTTGAAGAGGTTTGTGGATTTACCCGAGGAATTCATTTCGCTGCTGAGATTATTGAGCAAAAAAAGCGGCTATTTTACGGATAAGCAGGATTATCAGGAAATAGCTGAGTATGTCGGAGATATCACAGCTTTGTCGGATGATATAAAAAAGGAATATAAAGACGTTAACCTCTTCTTGGATTTGTTTTACTGCGAATATCCCGCATATCATCACGGAATTGTTTTTGACATTTTTTCAGGCAATGCCAATCTTGTTGTAGGCGGCAGATACGGAAATGTTACCAAACAGTTCGGTAAATATATTCCAGCCACCGGTTTTGCCGTAAATTTGGATGAATTGACATATTTTTTAAATAAGGAGAGAAAATGAACAGACTGGTTGTGGGCGCACAATGGGGCGACGAAGGCAAAGGTAAAATAGTTGACATACTTTCTCAGGAAGCCGATGTTATAGTAAGATATCAGGGAGGAAGCAACGCCGGACATACCGTATGCGTGGGAGACGACGTATTTATACTCCATTTGATTCCGTCCGGCATACTGCATAAAGATAAAATATGTGTTATTGGAAACGGTGTGGTGCTGGACCCGAAGAGTTTCTTTGAGGAAAAGGAAACACTTGAAAAAGTCGGAATTGAAATAGGCGAGAGGTTATTCATCAGTGAAAAAGCCCATATTGTTATGCCTTATCATAAGGAGCTGGATGCTAAAAAAGAGAGTGATTTGGGTAAAAATAAAATAGGCACGACAAAAAGAGGTATAGGCCCGTGTTATGTGGATAAATACGCGCGTACGGGAATCAGGGTATGCGACCTGCTGGATGAAAAAATTTTAAAGGAAAAGATAGAGACAAATGTTGAATATGTCAATAAAATTTGCGATATTAACGATATAGAAAGGTTTAATTCGGATGCAATTTTCACAGAATATAAGGATTATGCTGCAAGATTGAAGCCCTATATAAAAAACACCGTTTATTATCTGCACGGAGTATTTAAAAATAAAAAGAAAATACTGTTTGAGGGAGCGCAGGGGTCACTGCTTGATATAGATTTCGGGACATATCCGTTTGTTACATCGTCAAACCCGACCGTGGGCGGAGTTTTTTCGGGCACGGGACTTACGCATAAAGCGCTTGACAATGCCATAGGCGTTATGAAAGCCTATACGACAAGGGTTGGAAACGGCCCGTTCCCCACTGAATTGACCGACGAAAAAGGCGAGAGTATCAGGCAAACGGGCAATGAATTCGGTGCGACAACAGGGAGACCGAGAAGATGCGGATGGCTTGACCTTGTAGTTGTTAAATATGCGGCAATGTTGAGCGGTTTGGATGAAATAGCGATGACGAAGATAGATGTTTTAGACGGCTTAGAAACAATCGATGTATGTATAGGCTATGAATACGAGGGGAGAAAAATAGGCTTCATACCGTCCCACCTCGACGAATTTGCTAAATGCAAGCCTGTTTATAAAACGTTTGATGGATGGAAGAACACAAAACACATAGGTTCTTATGATGAGCTGCCGGATAATGCGAAACGGTATATAGAATTTATCGAAAAATTTTTGGGCATTCCCGTAAGTATGATTTCTACCGGTGCAAAAAGAAGTGAAACCATATTTAGATAGGGGGTCGTATGTGTATATTTTGTAAGATTGTAAAAGGTGAAATACCTGCCGATAGGGTTTATGAAGACGATAAATATATGGCATTCAAAGATATCAACCCCAAAGCCCCTGTTCATATCCTTATAATACCCAAAGAGCATATAGGGTATCTGTCTGAGATAGATGAATCCAACAAGTATATCATAGGGGATATGGCTATTATAGCCAATAAGATAGCAAAAAATACGGGGATAGACAAAAGCGGATACAGAATTGTCATAAATAACGGGCCTGACTCAGGGCAGGAAGTTTTTCATATCCATATGCATCTTTTGGGAGGTAAAAAAATGGTGTTTAAGGCCTGAAAAATGAAAGTATTGATGCTTGTTGAGAAGGCGGCAAAGGCGTTGGATGAGAAAGGTAGAATTCCTTTCAGCGAGGAAGATGTTTATAATTTTATCAGGGAAAACTTTGAGAAGAATGTTTCTTTGGATGATGTTAAAAAAGCCATAGAAACTTTGCTTATTTCCAACGAGCAGAAAGCACCTATGAGAAAGTGCATATATAAAGAAAAAAAAGGCGGGTATTCTTATCTTTATGCCTGTTCATTTGGTGTAAGATGAAAATTTCTCTTATACACGGCCCCAATTTGAATATGCTCGGTAAAAGGGAGCCCTCCATTTACGGTTCTTTTACACTTGATGAGATAAATAAAAAAATTGCGTATAGAGCCTCATTGCTAAATATTGAGCTTGATGTATTTCAGTCAAATTCAGAGGGAGATATAATCTCAAAAATACAAAGCTTGCCGGAACGGGGCGCTGATGGCCTTATCTTAAATGCAGGGGCATACACCCACACGAGTATAGCTATTAGGGATGCAATTTTGGCCGTTTCAATGCCGTTTGTTGAGGTTCATCTGTCAAATATATATAAAAGGGAAGGATTTAGAAAACAATCCTATTTTTCGGATATAGCGATAGGTGTTGTTTCGGGATTGGGCGTTTTAGGCTATGAATGCGCCCTTGAGGCCCTTGCTGAACATCTCAGGGTTCAAGGACGAGTCTGAAACCCAGAAAATCGCTTATAAGACCAGGCATATAGTTGCTTCTTGCACTTAATCTTACGTCTTTTTTAGGGCTGTACCAGCTCCCCCCTCTCACAGACTTAGCCAGTGATATGTGAGGATTTATATATACGGGATTATTTTCTTTGCTTATGGAATAGGCTTTTGCATAAAACGTATCGTAGCACCATTCTGCTGCATTCCCGAGCATATCATACAGTCCGAATCTATTGGGCAGAAAACTACCCACAGGTGCCGTTGCAACATAGCCGTCTTTACATTCAAACGGTTTTTGAAGATAGCTTTTTAGTTTTTTATGAGCTGTTAAATCATAGACATTTGCGTATTTACAAGCATTTCTCTCATTTTTCCAATAGGTGTCTTTTTTAACCCCTGCTCTTGCCGCATACTCCCATTCGGCTTCGGTAGGCAGTCTGTACACCTCTTTTGTTTTTATATACAGCCATTTAACATATTGCTGAATCTCGTCCCACGATACATTTACAACCGGATGATTATCTTTGTTTAGATTATACATTTTACTTTTCCCGCTATTATGGGTTTTGTCAAACATCTCAAACTGCTTGTTTGTAACTTCATATTGACCGATAAAGAATCCGTGCACACAAACCTTGTGCTGAGGTTTTTCGTAGTTTTCTGCCAATCTGTCATTTTTGTTTGCGCCCATAATATAGCATCCGGACGGTATGTATACGAACTTTATTCCGATGGCGTTTGTATAATGGCGTTTTCTAACAAGCAAAGACCACGTGGAACCCTTGGGGAGACCATTTGGAAAATCTTTAAAAACATCCCAGTATATACGTTTGTTTTTCCCGGGCTTTACGAGGCCTATATCTTGCGAAAGGTGAAGCTGCCTTGTAGAATATATATGATTTTTTGTTCTTATCTGTATGCCTACGACGTATTGACTGTCATTTCCCGTTAAATCATAATAAAACACAAGGTGATTATCCACCTGAGATACCGTTGCATTTTCATAATTGTTATCAAGAGCATGGGCGGTATTTAACGTTGTTAAAAATAGAAATATAACAAAATAAAACAATTTCAGCATAGAATATTCCTCCTTTTTTAATACTATCTATATAATAATCGGATTTCAAGGCAAAAATGGTAGCCCCAAGGGGAGTTGAACCCCTGTTTTCGGCGTGAGAGGCCGACGTCCTAACCACTAGACGATAGGGCCGTAAAATGGCTGGGATGCAGGGACTCGAACCCCGACCAGCGGATCCAGAGTCCGCTGTCCTACCATTAGACGACATCCCATTTAGGCAGAGAATTTTATAAGATTGACCCCAAAAGTCAAGCTAAAAAT
>JALTDI010000326.1 GCA_027074255.1 Desulfurellales bacterium | reverse complement strand
CGAATTTCTTTCATAGCTTCGGCTTCTTTTTCCAGCTCATCAAGCAAGTCGCACAATTTCCAATCATTCGATGTCTGCGTCAAAACAGCCCATAACTTCGGATTCAGACCTGCTGATTTTACGCTTTTCATAAAATCTATGAGTTCTTTTTCCAAGAAACCGCTCATGATAACGGCTTTTTTGGGATACTCCTCATTAAGGAAACCGTAATTGTGCTCTTTTGAAAAGAGCTCTTTTAATTTCAGGCTCCCGTCTTTTTCTGCTGCAAATATCACTTTAAGTTCCTTTGAATGCTGATTTGCAATATCCATTAAATCCTTTCTCTCATCTTTACTGAAACCGGAAGCAATAATTGCGAACTCACCGAATAATTTTTTGTCGCTCTCTCCAATCTTCTGCATTGTCTCACCCCTGTTTAAATTTTTTAAAAATAATTCCGCCGAATTCGGCTATGATTAATCCCATAAATATAATAAAAGAACCAAGATACCCTCTCAAAGACAAAATCTCACCGCCCATAAAATAACCGAAAACCCCTGCCATTACGGGCTCCATAGTGAATATCAAGGCCGTCTTGGTCGGTGTTGTGTACTGCTGCATGGTGGTTTGGACAATAAAGGCATAAACGGTTGCAAACAGCGATGTGACAACAAGAGAAAAAATCAAATAGGAATCGAAATGAGCGGGAATGATATAGGGCTCTTTCACAAGCGATGTTGCGGTGGACAACAAGGCAAGAACCGTTATCTCAATAGTTGTTAAAAGATAAGTATCATTCTGCCTTGAATATTTGTCTGTCATTATTATCTGAACGGAAACAAAAAAGGCACATATTATGGCCAAGGAATCACCAAGCGAAATTGAAAAATTATTATTCAAAGACATCAAAAAAACGCCGATTAGTGCCAAAAACACTCCCATTTGCGAATATATAGATGGAGCCTTTTTAATTATCCAAGCCGACATAATCGGGACTATAACCACATTTAAGCCTGTTAAAAATCCAACGACACTTGCTTTTGAATATTCCAATGCTACCGTCTGAAATGCGTAGGATAAAAACAGAGCAATGCCGAGCAGTGTTCCGTCTATAAGCACCCTTTTGTTGATTTTTTTGAGTTTTGGAAAAAACATAATAATCAAAACAGCGCTTGCAAGCCAAAAACGCAGGGATAAAAAGGCAAATGTAGGCATAATTTCAATAGACTTTTTCACTATAACAAACGTGCTTCCCCAAAATATGGTAACCGAAAAAAGAAAAAGGTCGGCTATATGTTCCTGTTTTATCTTAATCATTGCCC
>JALTDI010000325.1 GCA_027074255.1 Desulfurellales bacterium | reverse complement strand
CTTTTGTTGGCCAAGGCAGGCTTTTAGAAGAAGCTGTTGACTTACTTCTTCAAAAAGATGTTGATGAATTTATTGAAAAAGAGAAGATTAATCCTATTACCCGGCCAGAGGTAAAAATTGATAAAATTACAGAACAAGAACTTATATGCACTCTTACCATGGAATTTCTCCCTGAGGTAACATTAGACATACCTGATAAAATAGAGATTTTATTTAATGATGATGGGATAGAAAAGCAAGTAGAAGATAAAATTAAGGAACTCCAAAAAACCTTTACCGAAATCACGCCCGTGGAAAGAGCTGTTAAAGAAGGTGATCTTGTTGACCTTCAGTATAAGGTTAATGAAGTTAAAAATGCTGAGTGGAAAGATGTTGCAGTGGAAGTAGGAAAGAAACAATTTGTAGGAGATTTTGACGAAAAAATTATTGGAAAAACAAAAGGAGACGAATTTGAAGTAGAGTCTCAAAATATGAATGTTCGCGTAAAAATTATTGCAGTGAAAGAAAAAAATGTTCCTGATATAAATGATGAACTTGCAAAAGATGCAGGCTTCCATAGTCTTGAAGATATGAAGGAGAAAATAAAGGAAGAAGCCATTAAAAATAAAGAGCTTCAATTAGAAGAAACGAAAGGCAGCAACGCGTTGGATAAGTTAGCGGATGAGCTTAAAACCGAACTCCCCGAGAAATTTATAGAGGAAGAAGTAGAAAAACGCATTAAAGATGTAGAGAACCAGTATTTGAAGCATGGAATAAAGTTAGATGATTTGTTGAAAGCTGAAAAGAAAACTATGGATGAGTTCAAAAAAGAGGTTCGAGAGGGAGTAGTTCAAGATATAAAAAAGGACCTCATTATAAGGTTTATTATTAAACAAAATACTTTAAAAGTAAACGATGAAGAGATACAGAAAGAATTTGACAGATTTCTTGATGAACAAAACATTGAAAGAAAGAAAGCAAAACTTTCGGAGGATGTAAAAAGCATTATTGAGGATCAGCTTCTTCGAAAAAAGGCAATTTCATTCCTTGAAGAGCGTGCTATAATTAAAAAGCAAGGAGGCGATTAGCTTATGCCGATAGTTCCATTTGTTGTTGAACAAACAGGGAGAGGGGAAAAGAGCTATGATATTTTCTCTCGCTTATTGAAGGACAGAATAGTTTTTTTGACAGGTGAAATTCAGGGAGAAATCGCGGATTTGATTGTTGCTGAAATGCTTTTTCTTGAGGCACAAGATTCTGCATCTGCTATTTATTTGTATATAAATAGCCCAGGGGGCGAAGTAATACCTGGAATGGCAATATACGACACGATGCAATATATAAAAGCTCCTGTTTCTACAATTTGCCTTGGACAGGCAGCATCCCTTGCAGCGATACTGCTCGCTGCAGGTGAAAAAGGGAAGCGTTATGCATTGCCTCATTCAAGAATTATGATTCACCAGCCGTGGGGCGGGGCACAGGGACAAGCAACTGATGTAGAGATTCAGGCAAAGGAAATATTAAGAATTAAACGTATGGGCAATGAGATTATTTCATTTCATACGGGCCAACCGTTGGAAAAAGTTCAAAAAGACACAGAGAGAGATTTTTTTATGTCCCCGGGAGAAGCAAAGTCTTATGGAATAATTGATAAAATTATAACACGTTCCGAAAATGTTTCTGGAGGTGGAAACAAGTAGTGAGTGATATTGAAGAACCGCGTTGCTCTTTTTGCGGTAAAAAGTATAATGAAGTAAATAAGCTTGTTGCAGGGCCAAACGGTGTTTATATATGCGATGAGTGTATACGAAAAGCTTATAATATTCTCCAAAAAGAAAGTTCCAAAAGAATTAAATTTAAGGTAAAGGATATTCCTAAACCGCGGGAAATTCACAGAAAATTAGACGAATATATTATAGGCCAGGAAGAAGCTAAAAAAGTTATTTCAGTTGCAGCATACAATCATTATAAACGGATTATTGCAAACAAGGGAGACGTGAATATAGAAAAGAGCAATATTCTCCTTATCGGCCCGACAGGCTCTGGGAAAACTCTTTTTGCCCGCGTACTTTCGCAGATTATAGGAGTCCCCCTTTCCATATCAGATGCAACCTCTCTTACTGAAGCCGGATATGTTGGGGAAGATGTTGAAACTATTATACAAAGATTACTTCAGCTTACGGACTTTGATGTAGGAAAAGCTGAAACAGGAATGGTTTATGTAGATGAAATAGATAAAATAGGAAGGAAAAGCGAGAATCCTTCAATCACTCGTGATGTATCAGGCGAAGGAGTCCAACAAGCACTTCTTAAAATTGTAGAAGGAACTATTGCAAATGTTCCTCCTGCCGGAGGCAGAAAACATCCATACCAAGAATTTATAAAAGTAAATACAAAAGATATTTTATTTATAGCGGGCGGTACGTTTGAAGGATTGAAAGATATTTTAATAGAGAGAAACGGAAAACGTAAAATTGGTTTTGATTCGGAAAAAGAGATAAGCATTGAAGATATGAAAGTTACTCCTCAGGATCTTGTGAAGTTTGGTATGATTCCTGAATTTATAGGACGCTTTCCTGTTGTTGCTCAGCTTAAACAACTAACACGCAAAGAGCTTGTGCGAATTTTGGTAGAGCCTAAAAACTCTTTAACAAAACAATATAAGCAGATTTTTGAACTGGATGAAATAGAGCTTACTTTTGAAAAAGAAGCATTAGAATATATTGCAGATAGGGCTTTAGAACTGGGGATTGGCGCACGTGGACTTAAAACTGTGTTAGAATGCTCAATGACAGAACTTATGTATACACTCCCTGAAATGAAGAATGTAAAGCACTGCATAATTACAAAGAAATTTTTGGAAGGCAGCGAGGATATAGTTTTACTTGATGTGAACAATAAAAGAACTTATCTGAAAAAAACTGCTTAGGACTTAGGAGGTTATATGGAAAAAAAATGGGAAATAAGTAGCGCACCCTTAATACCACTAAGAAATATAGTGATATTTCCCTATATGGTGATTCCTCTTTTAGTGGGAAGGGCAAAATCTATTGCTTCAATTGAAAAAGCCCTCACAAACGGTAAAATGATTGTTCTTGCTACGCAGAAAAACGGGCTTGTAGAGGATCCCAAAGAAGAGGATATTTATGATGTAGGAGTAGGGGCTGAAATTTTACAGCTTCTTAAATTACCTGACGGAACTTATCGAATTCTTGTTGAAGGAATTCAACGTGTTAGAATTAAGAAGTTTGACGCAAGTGGAAATTATTGGAAAGTGGAAGTAGAACCTATTGAAACTCAGGCGGAGGAAAAAACCCTCAGGCAAGATGCATTAATACGCCTTGTAATAGAGAAATTTACGGTTTATGCGGATTTAAATAAAAAAGTACCCCAGGATATTCTTGTTTCACTTACGAATACTATTGAGCCGGAGCGTTTTGCGGATGTTGTTGCATCTAATATGTTCCTTAGTGTTGAGGAAAAACAGAATTTGCTTTCTATTATTGATGTAACAGAGCGGTTAAAACAAATTGCACAAATTCTTGAAAGAGAGATTACTATTTTAGAACTTAGTAGAAAGATTGATGATGAAGTGAGAAGCAAAATTGAAAAGAGCCAGAAAGAATATTTCTTACGGGAAAAGTTAAAAGAAATAGAAAAAGAGCTTGGTGAGGCAGGAGAAGAAGCAGGAGAAATTGGCGAATATAAGAAACGGCTCAAAGGACGTAAACTTCCTGAATATGTAAAGGATAAGATTGAAGAGGAATTAGAAAGGTTAAAGAAGATTCCGGTGATGAGCCCTGAAAGTGGCGTAATAAGAAATTATCTTGATTGGCTTATTGACTTACCCTGGGATAAACACACAAAGGACCGCATTAATGTTAAAAAGGCTAAGGAAATTTTAGATAAAAATCATTATGATCTTAAGGATGTAAAAGAGCGTGTCCTGGAGCTTATTGCCGTAAAAAAACTTACGAAAAATATAAAAGGCCCTATTATTTGCCTCGTAGGTCCTCCAGGGGTTGGTAAAACCTCATTAGGTAGATCTGTTGCCGAAGCGTTAGGGAGAAAATTTGTGCATGTTTCTCTGGGCGGAATTAGAGACGAAGCTGAAATAAGAGGCCATAGAAGGACGTATGTTGGTGCGATGCCCGGAAGAATAATCCAGGGAATTAAACAGGTGAATGTGAAAAACCCTGTGTTCCTTTTAGATGAAATTGACAAAGTAGGAGCAGATTTTAGAGGAGATCCTACCGCTGCTTTGCTTGAGGCTCTTGACCCTGAGCAGAATAATGCATTTTCTGACCACTACATAGAACTGCCTTTTGATCTATCCGAGGTTCTTTTTATCACTACTGCTAATATAGTTGATACAATTCCCCCTGCGCTATTGGACAGAATGGAGCTTATCTCTCTTCCAGGGTATATTGATGAGGAAAAAGTCCATATTGCGCGCGAATTTATTATTCCCAAACAGTTGAAAGCGCACGGCCTTACAGATAAAGACCTGGAGATTTCTAAAAAAGCGTTGTATAGAATTGTGCGTGAATATACGAGAGAAGCAGGGCTAAGAAACATTGAGCGTATGATAATGAAAATTATGCGTAAGGTGGCAAAGAAGAAAGTAGAAAAAGGATTTAAAAAGATTAAGGTAACAGACAAAAACCTTGAAAAATACCTTGGTAATTCGATTTTCCTAACAGGAATTCAGGAGAAAAAAAGTAGAGTTGGCGTTGTTTGTGGAATGGTAGTTACTCAGGTAGGTGGGGATATCGTTTATATAGAAGCTACAAAAATGAAAGGCAAAGGCAACCTGATCCTTACTGGACAGCTTGG
>JALTDI010000324.1 GCA_027074255.1 Desulfurellales bacterium | reverse complement strand
TATACCCCTTCTCCTGTTCTTCGAGTTGAGATACCAAAACCGGATGGAAGTAAACGTCCACTTGGTATTCCAACCGTGCTGGATCGAATAATCCAGCAAGCGATAGCCCAGGTCATGGGATTAATATTTGATCCTTTATTTTCGGAATCAAGTTGCGGTTTCAGGCCGGGAAGATCAGCCCATGATGGTGTACGACAGGTAAAACAATTCATCGGACAGGGTTACACGGTAGCAGTAGATACCGATTTATCGAAATTTTTCGATAAAGTTAACCATGATGTCCTGATGGTTAGAGTTTCCCGTCAGATACATGATAAGAGGGTACTTAAGCTTATCGGTAAATATCTCAGGGCTGGTGTTATGGTCAAAGGCTGTCTTCAGGCTACGCCAGCAGGCGTTCCCCAAGGCGGTCCACTGTCACCTTTGCTTGCAAATATCCTTCTTGATGACCTTGACAAGGAACTGGAAAGACGCGGTCACCATTTTGTCCGGTATGCAGATGATTTCATCATTATGGTGAAAAGTCTCAGTGCCGGCAACCGTGTGATGGCGAGTATCAGAAGGTTTCTTGAGCAGAAGCTTCGGCTCAAAGTCAATGAGAAGAAGAGCAAGGTAGCACCTGTGAAAGAGTGCGGTTTTCTTGGATTTGTGTTTATAAACGGCAAAATCAGGTGGAGTGATAAATCATTTTTGGAATTTAAGCGGCGGTTACGCCTCTTTACAGGAAGAAGCTGGTTTGTCTCTATGGAATACCGATACCAGAAGTTAGCGGAATACGTGCGGGGCTGGATGAACTATTATGGGATATCGGAATACTACCGACCCATCCCTGTAATAGACGAATGGCTTCGCCGCCGGTTACGGATGTGTTACTGGAAACAGTGGCGCTATACCCGTACCAAAGTTCGCAATCTTCTCAAATTGGGAACTTCCAAAAGGCAGGCCATCATGACATCACTCAGCCGCAAGGGGCCATGGCATCTTTCCAGAACTATGGCCGCACAATCCGGAATGACTAATAAATGGCTGTCTGAACAAGGGTTAATATCTGTCAAAGAACAATGGGTGAAAATTCATTACCCGGCTACGGCTCGGTAATCTTGGTGAAACGCCCTGTGCGGACCCGCATGCGGGGTGTTGTGGGGGCTGGGGGATTAAAACCCCCGGCTACCCGATTATGACTTAATTTCTCAACATTTTAATGATGTGTTTTGCCAAGTACTCTTTTATTTCTCTATGACGTGGAACTGGTTGAGAAACTTTAGTATTTGTATTTTGATACCAATCGTGTCTTCCACCATG
>JALTDI010000323.1 GCA_027074255.1 Desulfurellales bacterium | reverse complement strand
ATCTTTGCAATTGTAATTTTCTATGTGGGAAAATGGATTTCAAAATGGCTCACCAATCTGTCTAAAAAGCTTATGATGAAAGCAAATGTTGACGAAACGCTTAGGTCGTTTGTAGGCAGTCTTATCTATGTTCTTCTAATGGTTTTTGTGATACTTGCTGCGCTCAGCAAGCTTGGTATCAACACAACGTCGTTTATAGCAATTTTGGGTGCTGCCGGTTTGGCTGTCGGTTTGGCATTGCAGGGGACTCTGGCAAATGTAGGGGCTGCTGTGCTAATTATAATATTCAAGCCTTTTAAAATAGGAGATTTTGTGGAAGCCGGTGGAGCATTGGGGACAATTCAGGAAATAAATATGTTTTCCACTATCTTTAAAACAGGCGACAATAAAATAGTGATAGTGCCGAATTCCGCTGTTATTTCAGGTAAAATCACTAACTTTTCAGCTAAGGATACAAGAAGGGTTGATTGGGTTTTTGGAATCGGATACGAGGACGATTTAAGGCTTGCAAAAAATATTTTGGAAGATATTATAAAGAGTAATGACAAGGTCTTGGAAGAGCCGGCTTATTTGGTTGCTGTTTCGGAGCTTGCCGACAGCAGCGTGAATTTTACGGTGAGGGCATGGGTGAATTCGCCTGATTATTGGAATGTTTATTTTGATACGATAGAAAAAGTGAAACTTACGTTTGATGAAAAAGGTATATCCATACCTTATCCTCAGTTGGATATTCATCAGAAGAATTAGGAGTGTTTATGAAAGCCGTTAAGTATATTCCGTTCTTTGTATTTTTAACCGTATTTTTGATTATAAACGGATGTTCAAAGGGAAGCAGCAAGTCTTCTCAAAGCAGTTCAAATGAAAACAGCAGCGTTGTCAGAATAGAGACGCATAATAAACCCACTATGCTTATTTTTGATGTGCAGGGGTGTACATATTGCCAAAAACTTAGAAACGACCTAAAAAACAATCCGGGTGTTAAAAAACTAGCAGGTGAAATGTCTGTTTATCGTATAGATGCCGCAAGAGAAAAAACCTATATAATACCGCATAACGGCAAGACACTTAAAACAGACACAAAGGGGCTTGAATATATTTACGGCTTTCGCGGCTCCACGCCTTATATTGTAATGACCGATAAAAATTTTAAAACCGTGCTGAAAATTCCGGGCTATATGAAACCGGCTATGTTTGAGAAGGCTTTGAAGTTTGTTTTGACCAAAGCCTATAAAAAAACCGATATTAATACTTATCTCGGGTTAAATTAGTTTTAACCCGTTCCTTTTTTTCGCTATTTTTAAA
>JALTDI010000322.1 GCA_027074255.1 Desulfurellales bacterium | reverse complement strand
ACACACAGATATGAAAAACCCCTGCTTAATCTAATGTATGTGATATCAGATGCCCATACCTGATTGGGTTTTTCTATATCTATGTTTTTCAATAGATAGGGATATGTTCTGTTGTTTTCATCCGATATTGATGTAAAGATTTTCTTTCTCTTGGGATAAAGGGCTTTAATATTGAGAAGTTTCATAAATCTTGTTATTTTTCGTTTACCGGCATTAAAACCTTTCTCCTTCAATTCGTGATACATACGTCTGTATCCATAGTATGGCTGGTCTGTATAGATTTCATCTATGGTATTCATTATCTCTATGTCCAATACAGAAAGAGGACGTCCCTTTTTGGTGTAATAAAGTGTCGCACGATTTATATCAAGAAGCTCACACTGCCTGGTGATTGAAAGTCTGCCGCAGTTTGGGCAGGATAAGGATTTATTGAGCTTGGGCTCCACCAGGCTTTTTCTCTTATTCCAGCCCAAGCTCCTTAATTTTTTTAATACCCAATCCCTCTCTATTGTGGTTTGCCCTAATGCTTTGGACAAAGCATCAATCTGGGATTCTTTTTCTTTTATCTCTTCTTTGTATTTCTTTATACTAACAGCATTCTCAAATGCCAATGAGGCATTCTCCAAAAACTGCTTTTTCCACTGCTGGATTGATTTTGGTAGTATGTCATACTTGGATGCAAGCTCATTTATTGTTGTATTACCCTCTAAGAGCTCTAAGACTACTTTTGTTTTAAACTCGGGTGAGAATTTTCTATGTTTCTGGCTCATAAAACCTCCCAGTTAAGCTTCAAAATAAATTCAAAAACAGATAAGACAAGATGTAAAAACAATTAAGACTTATCAAATCTTAACAGATTTGAGAACAAGAGTGTTCAAAAATCTGTCTTAATTTACGGGGGCATTATAATTGTCAATTCTTTCAAAATCTCTCTCTGCTTTCTTGTAAGGTTCTGTTGATTCTTAAGCCAGATATATCTTGTTCCTTTTAGCAGTTTATTTTCTCTAACTTCCTGTTTTCTTACACTATCTACTGCCTCATTGATGATTTTAAGGATATGAAACTTATCAAATGTAATATCGGCATTGGGTATATATTCTCTTACACCCTTGATAAATGCAGGCGACATATCGCAGCTAACATTTTGGATGTTTTCTATTCTTTCGTTATGTTTCTTAAAATCTTTCACAAACTCTTTAACTGTTAGAGCATCCTTGCCTTTTTCTACAAACAGAGTCCTTCTTTTATTTAAATCCACAAACAGGGTAATATATTCATGCCCTTTGGCTATACTTGTTTCATC
>JALTDI010000321.1 GCA_027074255.1 Desulfurellales bacterium | reverse complement strand
TGAGGATAGTATATGAGGAAACACCCGTTCCCATTCCGAACACGGCAGTTAAGCTTATATGCGCCGATGGTACTGCGGGAAATAGCCCGTGGGAGAGTAGGTATTGCCAGGGGGTTTAGATAGATTAGCAAATTACGTGGATATTTTTCTATCCTTCTTTGGGCGGCGTAGCTCAGTTGGTTAGAGCATGCGGCTCATATCCGCAGTGTCCGGGGTTCAAATCCCTGCGCCGCTACCAATTCTTCATCCTTTTTTATATAGAATTAATACAAATTAGATTGTTATACAGTTTTTTATATTTGTTCGATTTAGTCGGAATAGTTTGTCTTATGCTATATTCTCAAAGACCCCAGTCTCTCAAATACCTGAAATCTATATTGATGGTTCTTCTGCTGATTTTAGCTATTATGGGCGGAAGTCTTTTGAATTGATTCTTTCTTACTCTTTCTGAAATGCCTTCTACAAGCTCTTTTCTAAAACCGAGCTCTATGACTTCATCAATTGAATATCTTAGGTCATATAGATGGTAGAGAATAATATCGGCATCGTTGTAGGAAAAACCCAATTCATCCTCATCGTTTTGTCCGACCCACAAATCTGCCGAAGGTTTTTTATTGGTTATGCTATTGGGTACATTAAAATATTCAGCGAGCTGATATATTTGATTTTTGTATAGATCTCCTATGGGGTTTAAGGATGAAGCCAAATCACCGTACCACGTTCCGTATCCCAGCAGGAGCTCTGTTTTATTGCTCGTTCCTACAACAAGAGCGTTATAGTTAGAGGAATGGTCAAAGAGTGTTATCATTCTCATACGCGCAAAAACATTACCCTTTCTTAAATTGCTCATATCTTCAAAACCGGCTATGTAGGCGTCAGCTGGTTTTGTTATCTCAGATATTTTATAGTTAATACCTGTGTCTTTAATGACCTTCATAGCATCTTCAAGGCTGTTTTTGCTTGATGTTTTATACGGCATCATAATTCCATAAACATTTTCTTTACCGAGCGCCTCTTTTGCGATGTAGGCTACAAGGGATGAATCAACGCCGCCTGATAGTCCTATAACCGCATTTTTTAAACCTGTCTTCAGTATTTCTTGTTTTGTAAATTCTATTAAGTAATCGGCAACAATATTGCAGTCTAATTTAAGTTTATTCATTAGCATATTCTTTATCCTCGTTTTTGAGTATGGGCATCATTATCTTTGCCTTGTTAATCTGATCTTTGTCAAATTCGGCTATTAAAAACTCTTCTTTAAAAAGTGCCGCCTCATCGATAACCGACCCAAAAGGATTCATAAGAAAAGAGCCTCCGAAAAATCCCACTCCGTCTTCAAATCCAGTTCTGTTTACAAATGCCGCGTAGCTGTTTGAAAATTGAGAAAAATTGAGGCATACGGATTTCCACAGCTGGGGTTTTATGCTTTCGTGGTTCATCCAGAAGGGGCTTGCAGATAATATAATAAGAAAGTTTGTTCCCTGTTTGAATGCATCGTTTTGGGATGAAATATGAAAAGAATCTTCGCATATAAAGAGGGTTGTTTTTCCAAACTTTGTATCGAAAGCTTTTATGGAGCTGCCCCTTGTAAAATATCTCTCCTCTTCAAACATCCCGTAATCCGGAAGGAACTTTTTTCTGTGATTGTGTAGAATTTCTCCATTGGATATATAAACGGCGCTATTGTAAAAATAACCATCTTTTTGTTCCACATATCCCAAAACTATATCTATTTCATAGCTTTTTTCTTTTAATTTGCCTATTTTCTCACCGTTTATATCCAAACCGACACTGTCTGTTAAGTCCCTTAAATTATATCCCGTAAGTGCCAATTCCGGGAAAATGGCAAGTTCGCATTTTTCATAAACGGCTTTATCTATATAGTGATTTACTTTTGAGAGGTTTTTATTTAAATCACCCAATATCGTGTCTATTTGACATAAGGCAATACGCATATAATCTACTCCATTTTCATGTTTATATCCACCCAAAGCGAGTGGTGTGTTAGAGCACCCATTGATATAAAATCAACCCCGGCTGCAGCTACGTCTTTAATATTGTTTTTATCTATATTCCCGCTTGCCTCAAAAATCGCTTTACCTTCAAACCTGTCTATCACTTCTTTCATATCTTTTATGCTCATATTGTCCAGCATTATTATATCCGCATCGGCATTTACGGCTTCTTCAACCATACTTTTATTTTCGCACTCAACTTCTATCTTTGCGGTGAACGAGGTATTCATACGGGCCTGTTCTATGGCAGATGTTACACCGCCGGCGTCTTTTATATGGTTATCTTTTATTAAAACGGCATCAAATAAGCCCATTCTGTGATTAAGCCCTCCTCCTATCCTAACGGCATATTTTTCAAAAAATCTAAAACCGGGTGTGGTTTTTCTCGTGTCCACAATTTTAGCTTTGTAGTTTTTGATAAGATTGCTTAAATTTCTTGTTTTTGTAGCTATTCCGCTCATTCTCTGCAGCATATTTAAGCATATTCGCTCAACATATAAAAGAGAGTAATCCTTCGATGTGACCTTAGCTATAATTTCACCTTTTTTTATCCGTTCACCGTCTTGCTTAAATATTTTTATATCGAAAGGCTCTTTCAAAATTTTAAACAGAGGCTCTAAAAAAACAGCGCCTGCCAAGATAAAGTCTTCTTTGGCGGTTATCCTTGCTGTCTTTATTGTTCCCTGCGATATGGCATCGGTTGTAATGTCTGAAAAGTAGGCATCTTCAAGCAAATAAAATTCAAACATTTTTTCCAAAAAAACGGGGTTCATTTAACTTCTCTTTATTGAAATCATTTTTTTTATCGGTTCGTACGCAGATTTAATAATATCCTCATTTAAATTAATTTCATATCTGCCGTATTTCAGCGCATCGTACAAATCGTTTAAGTGAGTTTTTTTCATGTTAATGCATATTGCTCTGTTTCCGATAATGTGGAATCTTTTATTTTTTGTTCTCCTTTTCATATCAAAAAGAACGCCCTCTTCTGTGCCTATAATAAACTCATTGTCAGCGCTTTTTTGAACATAGTCTATTATTCCCGAGGTTGAGCCTATAAAATCTGCCGCATCTCTAACGGCTTTCGGTGATTCCGGATGAACCGCAACCTTCGCATCCGGATAGCTGTTTTTTAGCTCTTCAAGCTCTGAGATACCGAAAGCTTCGTGCGTAGGGCAATACCCATCCCATAAATAAACGGTTTTGTTTTTTACATTCTCTTTAACATATTCACCGAGGTTTCTATCAGGAACAAAAAGCACTCTATTCTCTTTTATGCTTTGTACGACATTTATGGCATTTGCAGATGTGCAGCATATATCAGAAACGCTTTTTACATCGGCATTTGTGTTGACATAGGATACGACCACAGGATTCATGAGTTCTTTTTTCTTTTTTAAGACGGCTTCTTTTGTGGCCATATCAGCCATAGGGCATCCCGCATCTTCCACAGGCAGGAGCACCTTTTTTTCAGGTGAAAGGATTTTGGCTGTTTCTGCCATAAATTTGACGCCGCAGAAAACTATAATATCCGCCTCGGTTTTTGCGGCAATCTGTGCAAGTGCCAAAGAATCCCCTACGAAATCGGCATTTTCCTGTATTTCATCAAGCTCATAGTAGTGCGCCAGGATAACGGCATTCAATTTTTCCTTCAGCTTTTCAAGTTCAGGTTCCATTTTTCTTTTAACCCCTTAAAAGTTACTCTGCAAAGAATATTAAATAAACAAAACAAAATCAAGAAATTGTGCTTTACAATAAAACAGCGGCATTGTTAGAATCGATTTTATATATCGGTTCGTTTACATCTGTTTATATTGAGTTTATGATTGATTTATGTAAATATAGCATTAATTAAATAATAATCGTATGAGGTGCTGAGATGTCGATAAGTATATTGATGATAGAGGATGACTCTGAAATAGCTGAACTGCTGCAGAAATACTTAAAAAGGTTTGATATGTTTTTGGAAAATTATGAAGAGCCTTACGATGCTCTCGACGTTTTGGAGCAAAAGACGTTTGATATTGTCATACTGGATTTGACGCTTCCCGACATTGACGGTCTTGAGCTGTGTAAAATCATTTCCGAAAAGCATCATTTGCCTATAATAATCTCCTCGGCGAGGTCGGATGTGAAGGATAAAGTAATCGGACTTGAAATGGGAGCGGACGATTACCTATCAAAACCTTATAACCCAAGGGAGCTTGTAGCAAGAATAAATTCCGTATTGAGGAGATTTAAATTAAAAAACAAGCTATCAAGTGATTCGGATTCGGAATTTGATATAGATGAAAGTAAAATGGAAATAAGCAAAAACGGCAAAACATTACCCTTAACCGTTGCCGAATATGAAATTTTGAGGCTTTTTATAAATAACAGAGGGAGAATTGTTTCAAGAGAGTTTATATTGAATAATACACAGTCTTTGAGCGTGGACAGCATAGATAGGAGCATTGATGTCATAATCAGCCGCATAAGAAAGAAAATAGGGGATGACTCGCGTAAACCGTCTTATATTAAAACCGTTAAAGGCGCAGGGTATAAATTTTTATGATTAATCACCGTTCAATTATTTTTAAGGTTCATCTTTTATTTATTAGTTTTCTCATTATTTTAACCGCTTCTTTTTTGTTTGTTCACTCTATTTTACAGAAGGCTCAGCTGATGAGATTTGTCAGAAGCAGTTTGATTAGCGTGCATTCGGGCTTTGCTTTGAAGAACCCTGAATTAAGCAAAGTAGTAAGCGACACAAAATTAAAGAGGCTCGTTTTAAAAAAAGGTGAAATCGTATTAAGAAGGAGAACAAGAAAAGAAAGGGTATTTTTATACAAATATCAAAGGACTTACTATCTGATTGTAAAATCAAAACGCGGATTAATTATGTTTGAGAATACTGCGGACAATACTGCCCTAAAGACAGCCACCGTAATCTTTATATTTGTATTTTTACTTTTTTTAGCTTTATATCTTGCTGTTTTAAGAAGTATTTATCCTCTAAAGAGATTTTCAAAAAGCGTTTCTGAGTTTGCCAGAGGGAATCTTGATGTTTCGTTCAACTTTAAATCAAAAGATGAGGTGGGTGAAATAGCAAGGCAGTTCAATACGGCTATAAGGAGGCTCAAAGATTCAAAAAAAATGAGAGAAATGTTCTTGCGCAATATTGCTCATGAGCTTAAAACACCTATAACAAAAGGAAATTTATCCGTTGAATTTGTGGAGGACAAACGCACAAGAGAGATATTAAGAAACCTGTTTTCTCGTATGAACAGCTTAACAGACGAGCTGCTGTCGGCGGAAAAATTTTCAGAGGCAACTTTTAATATACAATCGATATCAATTGATGATGCGGTGAAAAAAGCAAAAGATATGTTGTTTGCCGACGAAAAAAGTATTGAATGCAGCATGCCGAGTATTAAAATAAAGGTGGATGTTGCTTCTTTTTCCATAGCATTGAAAAATCTCATTGATAATGCCATAAAATTCAGTAGTGACAATAAGGCTACAATCAGGTTGGAGCAAAATATATTAACAATAGAAAATAAGGGTGAAAAAATCAACAGCAGCGTCGAACATTTGTTTGAGCCGTTTTTTAAGGAAACGAGCCGCCGCAATAAAAATGGTATGGGTTTGGGGCTTTATATAACAAAGCATATTCTCGATAGGCATAGGATTGGCATACAATACGAATACCGAAACGGTACTAATATATTTCTCCTTGATTTAAGCGGCGTTATTGATAAATTCTCTCAATAAAACTTTGTTTACATTCGTTTATGTTACATTAATCCAAGATTTATAAGCGCCTGTTATAAATTGAACAATTAATTCTTGGAGGTGTTTTTATGAAGAAGTTTTTTACTTCAACTGCGTTGGCTTTATTGCTAACAGGCGGAATGTTTTCTACGCTGAGTGCTCAGGCGGGTCAGTTCGGAATGCAGCGTCAAATGGGTTCTTCAAATTCTCAAATGATGAACAGGGGAGGGTTTAACGCTCAAAACTCTATGATGGTCAGAATCTTAAATCTGTCTCAAGACCAAATTAGTATGATGAGGGCGCTGAGACAGCAGCAGAGAATGGCTTCTATTAAGGATTTAGGGAGTTACGAAAACCCTATGTTCAAGGCTGTAAAATCTGGTAAATTCGATAAAAAAGCTTTTGAATCGGCATATATGTCAAATTGCAGAAAAACAATGCAGCAAAAGGTTCGTTATATGCAGGGGTTTTTGTCAATATTAACACCAGCACAAAAGAAGAAGTTCTATGCTTTGATGAAAAACAGAATGAGAATGCGTTTGGAAGGTATGAAAATGGAAGAGCAATCGTTGAAAATGAGAATCAATCGTTTCAAAACCATGCTCAATCAGTAACAAGCAATGCCTGCACAGATAAAGTACGTCTGTGCAGGCATCCCGCGCTTCTTTTTATGCTTCATTTTACCTTTATGTTTTCCGGTACGTTGATAAAGTTGAATAAACCGGCCGAAGTTGATAAGAATTCAAAGCTCAAAATAACCAAATGTTTTCACCCGAAAAGTCGGATGGGAGATTTCATTGAAACATATTCCTTAAATCGGATTTTGATGAATTTTTTAAAGCAAATATCCGCCTATGCACAAGGTTTTAAATCACCTTGACAATCAAATATGCCGCTTTGTAAACTGATTCAAGGCAATAACATTAGCAGGTCAAATTAATTTCCTGATTGAAAGTGGGATTAGGGAATAAGGCAGTTTTTTATGCTATATTTTTGACATATGTACTGCGGTTTGTGTATTGTATTGTTACGTCTAATGTTAGGAGTTTTATATGAATGATTTTGAGCCGTTTTTAAGCATTGAAGCATCGGCCGGATCGGGCAAGACATACAGGCTGGCGCAGAGGTTTATAGAGCTTTTATCATTATATAAAAGAAATAAAAATAAAGACAACTTGCCGAATGCGTGCAGGATAAACAGCAAAAAATCCAAAGCCTTTATAAGCCCGACGAGGATAGGTTCAATAGCGGCAATAACATTTACAAATAAAGCGGCAAGTGAGATGAAGGAAAGAATCATATATTTTTTAAAAGAATTAGCCGGAATTTATAATGAGAACAATATTAACAAAAACGACTTTAAGCTAAGCAGCGAAGAGGCATTGTCGCTGCTTATAGAGATAATTAAAAACAGCAGTGATTTTAATGTTACGACTATTGACTCTTTTATGAACAGAATATACAAAGCGCTGTCCGTTTTAATGGGTGTTAATCCGAGCTATGATGTTTCTTTTGATAGTGATGAAATATTTGATTTAAGCATAGATGAACTGTTTAGTGATGAAAACAACGAGAGAGAGTTGCTTGAAATGTTGAATAATTTGCTTCAGCTGGGAGAAAACGGTATGAACGCAGAAAAGATTATTGCAAATTCTCTCTACAATTTAAAAGATAAGGGCAAATTCGGCAATGTGATATCTTTTGATGAGTTTAAGGGCATAATAAAAAACAGATTTTCTTTTATTGAGGGTAATAGCTTTGACGAAATTGAAGGAAAAATAAAAAACCGTATATCTCAAATGTCTAAAAATTTAAACGATATCATTGAAAAAAACAAATCCGCCCTAAACGGTAATAAAATCAAATCTTACAAAGACCTGAACTTGGAAAAGATAGAACAAAAGTTAGAAAAACTCGCATCCTTTAGTGCGGCTGCGTTGACAAAAAGCGGTAAAACCGTTTCGGATGAAGATAAAAAAGAGCTTGAGGACAGTATAACCAGACTTTATGAGGTTTATGTTCACTACAAGATTTTAAAAACAATCTTCAAAAATCAGTCACTTCAAAAACAGATAGCCAAATTAAGAGACATTGAAAATCAAATCAAATCCTATTTGAATATTGTTGAGGGCAGTACAATCTCAAACAAAGTAGGAGAGGTATTGAGCTTAGAGGGTTATGCAGGTTATGCCTTTTGCTCTTTGGGTGAGAAACTTGCGCACTATTTGATAGACGAGTTTCAAGACACATCAATACAGCAGTTCAGCGCTATGTATCCTTTGATAGAGAATGCAAAATCAGAGGGGGGTTCCCTGTTTGTTGTGGGCGATAAAAAACAGGCTATTTATGCGTGGCGCGGCGGTGATTATAGGTTGTTCAATGCTCTAAGCGGTATGAAAAATGATACGATAAACGACAACTACCGCTCAAAAACTACAATAGTTGATTTCAACAATATGGTTTTCGGTATTGATAATGTAAAAAAAATAACGGGGCATCTAACAGGGAATAATGATGTGGAATTTGCAAAGATACTCGACAAAGACCTTGAAGATATATATGCAAAATCAAATCAAGATACTAAAACAAAAGGAAATGGCTTTGTTAGCGCCGTTGTTAAAAAAGAGGAAGATAAGGACTTTGACAAGGATGATTTTATGAGAAATCAGCTAAGAGAAACATTAAGCGAGCTCTTGGATAATGGGGTTGAACAAAGCGACATTATGATTCTTTTAAGAACAAAAAAAGATATTGGCAAGATTGTTGAGTTTATCAGAAGCGATTTTAAGCACTTAAATTTTATAACAGAGGATTCCCTTGTGCTTATTAATAACCCCGAGTTAAAAAAGCTTCTATTTGTCGGACTGGCTTCCATTTACAGTACGGATTTTTATTTCATTGAGGCATTAAAAGAGATTGGTGTTGATTTAAACCTTGATGAGCTGGGGAGATTGGCAAAACAGCTGATGCCCTATGAGTTTTTCTGCTATCTGCTTCAGAGCGATATTTTTAAATATACCGAAAATCGGTCTTATTTTGATACGCTTCTTGAGAAGGTTGTCGAGTTATCTCAGAACAAAAAAGACCTTGAATATATAATTAGATACTTTTATGAGCACCCTGACATTACGGTTTCATCTATTGAGAATGTAAACGCTATAAGAATAATGACAATCCACAAATCCAAGGGTCTGGAAAGCCATACGGTAATTATTCCCTACTACGATTGGAAATTGATAGACAAAAAAAGGGCTGAGGTTTATTCTGAGTTTGATATTGGACATCTTTTAAACCTAAATAAAGATGCTAAGATATTTGCAAAAGCGGATTCGGCTTTGCGTGTGATTCTAAAAGAGGCAAGGGATGCATATTTTGAGCAGCTGAAGATCAACACAATTGAGGCTCTGAACCTTATGTATGTGGCGAACACGAGAGCCTGCGATAATCTTTTTATAATAGGGACATTCAAATCAATCAAAGACGGAAAAGAATGCCCGAGCGATTTTCCTGTTTCCTGTCTGCTTGGAGAAATTTTGGCCGAGGATAAAAATTTGGGTGATGTGGAATATAAAATAGGCACAATTCAAGCCTCCCCAAAACCAAAACAGACAGAGCGCGAAAAACTTACAGAGATAGATTTAGGGGCTAACATAAGGGATTATCTAAAAATATACCCGCAAATTTACGAGCTGAATATTGAACCCGAAGAGAAGTTATACGGCGAGCTTTTTCATCAGGCGATGGCGTTTATAGGCTCATTAAACAGAAACGGTAATGTGGAAAATACGGCAAAAGAGGCTTATGAAATGGCTAAATCGGTTATAGGCTATGAAGATGAGAGCATTGTCGATGATATTAAAAAAGCCGTTGAAGCACTGGGCGAGTATTTTTTTGATATTGACGAATACTACAACGAAAAGGAGTTTGTCGATAAAAACGGGGATATCAGAAGAATAGACAGACTTGTTAAAAGAAGAGGAGAATATATTGTTCTTGATTATAAAACGGGCAAAAAAGAGCAAAAACACAAAAAACAGGTGGGTGATTATTTGAATTTATTCGATAATGCAAACGGTATTATCTACTATTCAAAGACCGGGGATGTAGAATATGTTTAAAATAATAAAGCTGGATGTCGGCCTTAATTTTATAGATTATGCAAAAAGGATGATAGAAAAAAGTGAAAAAAATGTTGTTTTTATCTGCTCAAATAGGCGGCCTATAAGGTTCATTGAAAAGGAACTAACAACCGAGACTGCACTGAGGAGTGAATTTTTTACGATAGAGGAATTTGCAAAAAATCTGACATTAAACTATGCAAGGCCTATTCCCAAATTCCATAAACCAATGGAAAGGGAGCTATTTTTCCTGAAATTGATGGAAAAGACGGAACTTTTTGAAAAATTGGGAGGCGAGCCGGCGACAGTATTCCCGTGGGCAAGAAGACTATCAGGTCTTTTTGATGAAATAGACAGGCAGCTGTTGAGCGATAGGCTGCAGAATTTTCAATATGTTGAGGCAATTAAGCAAGCCGAAGAGATTTTGAATAATTTGAAAAGCCTATACGAAAAATATACGGAGGAATATGAGCAATTTTCATACGGCGGCAAGAATTTGCAGCTTTGTGCCGCAATAACAAAAGACAAGAAATTTATAGAAGACTATGGGGATAGGGCATTTATTTTTGCGGGTTTTATCTATTTATCGGAATCCGAGAAGAAAATATTGAAAAACATATCAGACTTTGCAGATGTTTCCTTTGTTATACAAACGGATTTATTTGAAAGAGATAGGTTAGACAAGTATCTGGGTTTTGAATCTTTTGCAGCAGCGAAAAGAACAATCCGCCAGCTGGAAAATATTATAAATAACGCCAGAATAATTGAAGAGAAGGATGTTTATAATGAAACGGCATTTGAGTTTTACGAGTTTGCCGATTCGCACTCAGAAGCCTCGTTTAACGCAAAAAAGATAAAAGTTGCTGCGGATAGGTTAAAAAACAAACAATCGCCCGACAATATTGCAATTATTCTTCCCGAGAGCTCTACACTTCTTCCGCTTTTGGCCTATTTTGGAAAAAAGGACGAAAAGAGCTTTCCAATCAATATAACAATGGGATTGGGTTTTGCATCAACGGATATGGGCATTTTTTTGGAGTCTTTTTTTAATGTTTTAACAGATGCAGAAAGAAAATGTTCAAGCGGCAAGTCGAAGTATACTAAGTATACTGTTGATTCAGTTTTATTGAATAGGCTGCTTAATACTAATATTTTCTATTTTCTTAAAATTGATACTGATGCGGTTAGAAGTCGTTTAAGGGATAAAATGGTTCCTGTTTATGTATTTGATGAAAGTGAACAGCTGTTTGAGCAATTGATTAAGCCGTTTTTGAATCTTAAAAACATAAGAGAGCTGCATCAGGCATTCATAAAGCTGTTTAAGCTTTTTGACAGCGAGAAGCTGAGCGGTGAGCATGAAAAATTTACATCGCAGATGATTCAATTTTTTTACTCGGAAATTGTTTCCTCTTTGGGCGAAATGGATTATGGGTTTAACAATTTGGATGCAAGGTTTATACACACTATAATCAGTGAAATGATAAGAGATTTGTCTGTTCCGTTTGAGGGGCATCCCTTGGAGGGTATTCAGATTATGGGTGTTCTTGAATCAAGACTGCTGTCGTTTGACAGTGTTTTTTTTCTTGATGTTAATGAGGGGATTCTTCCGGCAGGAGACAAGATTGACCCGCTTTTGGCAGAACCCATAAAGCAGGAGCTGGGATTATCGTCATTTAAAGAGAAAGAGGAGCTTGTAAAATACAACTTCTTCCGGCTTGCATACTCATCAAATGCCTGCTTTATATCCTATAAAACAGGCAGTAATGCTTTGGAGAAGAATATCAGGAGCAGGTTTGTTGAACAGCTTGCACTGATTGAGGAGAACAAAACCAAAAAGCCCTTGGCAGTGAAAAATATTACGGTAAACCTGCCGAAAACCACAGCTGATAATAATTTTATTGAAAAGACAGACGAAATTAGAGAAAGGCTCGATGAAATTTTGATAGAGCCGATATCGCCTTCTTCTTTGGATACCTATTTAAACTGTCCATATAAGTTTTATTTGAAATATATAAAAAAAATCGGTGAGAGCCCGAGCTTTGAGAGTGAATTCAGAGCCGATAAGACGGGCAGTTTGATTCATAAGCTTTTTGAGATTGGTTTTAGGAAATACCAATGCGAAGACCGTTCTGACAATTGTAAGAAAATCGATAAAGAGACATATCTATCCATAGGAAGGGATGTTGTAAAAAAAATCGGGGAACTGCCGAAAAATTCTGGCGAGTTTAAAGATATGAAAGATGTTGAGGATTATGTTGAAAATTTGTCTAAATTTCAGCTTGATGCTTTGAAAATAATTGCGAAATACAGAATTAAGCAATTTTTCAACCGCACGGCTAAAAACAGTTTTAAACCGTTTTGTGTTGTGGGGATTGAAAAAAAGCTGTCTGACAATAATCTGCTTTTAAAGGGCTTTGCCGACAGGATTGATAAATATGAAAACACAATTAGAATTATTGATTACAAGACGGGCTTGTATGCCAATCTTCCGTCTAAAAATAAGACAAAAGAGCTTTTTGACGAGGATGGTTTAAAAAATAAGGATGTATTTGACGATAAAACACTCATTGATATGAAATCGGCTGTTAATTCCGTTCAGATACCCGTGTATCTTATCTTGGCGCAGAAATACTATAATGATTATTGTCAGCAGTGTGATTTTGAAGGGTCGTTATGTTATATCGGCAAGAGCGATGATAAACCCTGCAAAACACTCTCGGTAAATGATTTATCAATTGAGCATTCTATAGAAATTGTCGGATATATAAAAAACCATATGAAAAAATCAAACAGACTTTATGCGATATCCAATGCTCAGTGCCGATATTGCGATTTTGCTCTTTTTTGCAGATTTGCCTATGTATAAAATAATGCGTTATGTTTATATAAAGCAAAAGCGACACATCTGTGTTCTTTCCTATGAAAAAACTTTTGGGATTTTTTGGTGCCGGGGGCGGGAGTCGAACCCGCACAGCCTCACGGCTACTGGATTTTGAGTCCAGCGCGTCTACCAGTTTCACCACCCCGGCTTGAAAAACACGACGATTATATATTTTTATTGCTTTGTGTCAATATATTTTACTTGTTTAGATTGAGCTTTTTTGTTATGTTTTACACAATGAACTTAGAATGCCGTGCCTCTTTGCGTATCTATAAGAGATAGGGGTTATACTATGGATTTTATAGAGAAAGAAACAAGCAGTGTTAAAGATGCTATTATGGAAGTCTCTAAGGAATTGGGTTTTCCCACTAAATTTATTGATTTTGAGATAGAATCTGAAAAAAAAGATAAAGACGAAAAAGGAAATCTCATAAAGCGATACAGAGTTAAGTTTTTTATCAATAACAGCAAATCGGATTTATACGATATAATGAGCATAGAAACAGATAAATCCGAATATCCTCAAAAGGCATACATTGTTGTCGATACGTCGAAATTAAAGAGTGCGGAGAATATATCGGAAGAAGATATCGTTAATGTCGTTAAAAATATCATAGCATTGAACAATATAGTGATGCGTGTGAAAGACCAGACGCTTTTAGCCATTGCATCTGAAATAAAAAAGAGATTGAGCCCGAGCAGAAAACCTTTTAGAATATTAATAGCCGAGGGTAAAGCCCCCAAAAGAGGAGAAAACAGCGAATTAAAATTCTATTTTAACAGATATCATGCTGCGGGAAGTATAACAAAGGACGGGAAAATAGACTATAAAAAGAAAAATTTTCTTGTTCCTGTGAATAAAGGTAAGGTTCTTATTGAATTTCACAAACCGACCAAGGGGGAAGAGGGCTATGATGTTTTCGGGAATGTTATTCATCAGGATGTCGGTGTGGTAATTGAAGATTTGGATGATATTAAGTTCAATGCGGAGGGTATAGAAAAGATTGAAGAGGGCAGAACAGTTAAACTTGTTTCCAAGAAAGACGGCGTTATAATTTATAAAAACGGTGTATATGATATAGATACGTCGGTTTCCGTGGATAAGGTTGATATAAAAACAACAGGAAATCTTAATGCCAATGCGGATGTAGAGCTTAAAATTGGGAGTATGGGTAACGATTCCGTTGAGGATACCATTGCGGCAGGTATGAAGGTTAAGGCAAAAAAGGTTACCATTAACGGAGACGTAGGGCCTCACGCTATTGTTGAAGCCGAAGAAGTTAACATTAAAGGCAGTGTGCATCAGGATGCCAAGATAATAGCGAAAAAAGCCGTTATATCCATTTGCAGAGGCAGTGTTGAGGCCGATGAGGTAGAGATAGATTTGGCCGAGCATGCAAGAATAGTTTCCAAAGATAGCATAATCATCAATAAATCCATAGCTTCAAAGCTTTATTGTCCTAAGGTTGAAATTAAAGGTATGATGATGTCGTCAAACATTACCACGTCCTCGGAATCCGTCATTATCAATGATATTGAGGGTGACGACAATATAATAGCTATACAGCCTTTGAATCTGCCTTGGATACGGGAATTATATAAGGAACTGCGTATTAAAAAGGAGTATGCTTCTGTTATTTTGAAAACCAACAAGAAGAAATATGACGATGCCGTGAAACTTCTTGAAAAAGAAAAACTCAGATATAACAGTGTGAAGAAAACCATATATGAGCTTCAGGAAACGGGCAAGAGTATACCTAAGCCGCTTTTGATTATCGTTAAAAAGTTCGGAGAATGCACGAACGCACTTCAAAAATCCGAGCAGGAATACAAGCAGGCCCAGGAAGAATTCAATAAAATTCAAAATAAGATATCAGAGCTGGAAAGCAGCTACAAAAAAGGGCACGTTATAGTAAAGGGACATATAAATGCCTCTAACACGATTATCTTCGACGACACGCTCAAAAGGGTCATAGATTCCCGAAAAAATAACGTAAAGATATATGTCAGGGAAATACAGGGCAGGGAAGAAATTGTTGTAGAGCCCAACAATGACACATAGAAATACGGACTGTCTCGAC
>JALTDI010000320.1 GCA_027074255.1 Desulfurellales bacterium | reverse complement strand
AGTTTTGCGGAATGACGAACCTTGACGATGTTTTATCCGCTGTTGATTTGGGTGTTGACTTTGTTGGGTTTGTTTTTTATGAGAAGAGTAAAAGATACATAGATTATGCAAAAACCAAACGGATAGTCGAATATGTTAAAAACAGCGTAAAAACGGTGGGTGTTTTTGTGAACCAAGACGATAATGAAATAGAGGAAGCGATAAAATTTTGTCATCTTGATTTTGCTCAGGTGTATAGAGATGTCGGAAAAATAAACACAATCAGGGCTTACAGAATAAAAGATACTCTGCCCTCAAACATCAATGAGGGGCTGATTCTTTTTGATTCCTATTCAAAATCCGTTGGAGGCAGCGGCACATCGTTCAATTTGGATTTGATAAAGGATTTTGAGTATAAAAACAGACTATTTGTTGCAGGCGGCGTTTCTGCGGATAATGTGAAGCAGATAAAAAAAGAAGGTGTTTTCGGTGTTGATTTGGTTAGCTTTATAGAATCGCATCCCGGTAAAAAAGATATAAAGAAGATGAAAAATTTTATGAAATTTGCAAGGGGTTAAGCATATGAAGAGATATTTCGGTAAATACGGCGGGCAGTTTGTTCCTGAAACCCTTATGAGGGCACTTTATGAACTTGAAGATGCTTTTGCGGCCTTTAAAAAAGATAAAACTGCAAAAAATGAGCTGGCTTTCTATTTAAAAAATTATGCCGGCAGAGAAACGCCTCTGTATTTTGCTCAGAATTTGAGCGATTATACACAGAGCAAGGTCTATTTAAAAAGGGAGGATCTGCTGCATACGGGTGCTCATAAACTGAACAACACGCTTGGTCAGATACTGCTTGCAAAGTTTATGGGTAAAAAAAGGATTATTGCAGAAACAGGTGCAGGACAGCACGGCGTGGCCACAGCCACAGCGGCGGCACTTTTGAATATGGAATGTATGGTTTATATGGGCAAAAAAGATGTTGAGAGGCAGGCTCCTAATGTTGATAGAATGAAACTGCTCGGAGCAGAGGTTGTCAGTGTGGAAAAAGGCAGTATGACCTTAAAAAGTGCAATCAATGAAACATTGAGGGATTGGGTTAGAAATGTGCAGACAACACACTACCTGCTCGGCAGCGCCGTTGGGCCGCATCCCTTCCCTGTGATTGTTAAATATTTTCAGTCCGTAATAGGCAAAGAAACAAAAAAACAGATAAAACAAGCTGAAAAAAGAATGCCCGATGATGTTATAGCATGCGTAGGCGGTGGAAGTAATGCTATCGGCATTTTCAGCGCATTCGTTAAGGAAGATGTTAAACTCATAGGTGTTG
>JALTDI010000319.1 GCA_027074255.1 Desulfurellales bacterium | reverse complement strand
ACAGATTCAGAACCTACAAGTCCTGCTGAGCCTGTAATAAGTACAACACCTTTTTTCACAATATCCTCCTTTTTGCTTATAACTTAAACTTTTTTTTCAAATTGTCAAGAAAATAATGCGTTAGGAGTGGGAAAGATTATGCACATGGTAGGACAAAATTAAGGGTAAGGAAATTAAAGATAATGAGTAAAGAGAGCATTGCCCGATTAAGGGCAATACTCTCCGAACTTGAAAAAAACAGTTCTGGGCTTATAATAAGCCCATGGAAAACATAAAGTATATGAATATATCAAACAATAAGTTAAAAGACAAGGCTTTTTTGTATGATTTCAGAAGAAAAATGGTAGAATACTATCTTGATGGTCATTCTTACCGGAAAACGGCAGCAGTATTTGGAGTTAATAAAAATACTGTAATGAAGTGGGTACACAGGTATAAGGAAGAAGGATTAGAGGGATTAAAAGACAGGAAGAGAGCACCAAAGAAGGTTCATAATAAGACAGGAAAGGAGGTGGAAGATATAGTTATTAGATTAAGGTCACAGAGCCACTTTGGTGCGAGGAGGTTAAAAGAGGAATTTGGTCTTGAAATAAGTGCAGGTGCTATATACAGGATAATAAAGCAAGCAGGATTAATCAAAGGGGCCAGGAAAAAACATATGAAAAAGAGAGATTTAAGGGAGATAAAGAAAATGTTAAAACCATTTGAAAAGATACAGGTAGATATAAAATATTTAGATGACATACCAGAGTTTTATCCTTTTTATAAACTTTTACATCTACCGAGATATCAAATAACAGCGAGGGATGTAAGGAGTGGAGCATTATATTACTTTTACACGGGAGAAAGGGGTGTAACATCTACGACAATGGCAATGAAGATACTATTAGACCATTTAAGGAATTATGGGATAAAAACAGAGGATATCACTATTCAAACGGATAATGGTTCTGAGTTTAGTGGAGGCAGGGTTCATCATGATAGAGGATTTGTTCATTATCTTATAAATAAATTAGGAACGAGACATGTATTCATACCACCTCGTTATCCAAATGCGAATGCAGATGTAGAATCATCACACAGGCTTATAGAGAATGAATTTTATGAGAGAGAAAAAATAAGAGACAAACAAGATTTTCTTAATAAAGCATATACATATCAATTATATTTCAATCTTATGAGGAAGAACTCATATAAAGGCTGGAAAACTCCAAAGGATATATTGCAGGAATATGGATTACCAGAAGAGATACTTCTATTACCACCTATCATTATTGATGACCTTATTAAAACTATGGGAACTGATATTTTAG
>JALTDI010000318.1 GCA_027074255.1 Desulfurellales bacterium | reverse complement strand
AGGACAATGAGAATAAAGAGAGTCAGCTAAGTGTATCTGCTTCCACAAAAACCGGTAATAATCCCATCTTCGGCTATTTTTTTGAACACAGCAAGGGCGGAAGCGGCGGATTTAAGGACACTGTTGACGGATATGTTAAAAATGGACATATCTATTTTGAGGATAAAAGACCCTCTGAAAGCAAATTTAACCTTTCGTTCAAGATACTGGATACAAATTCTACTCCGCCAGCAGTAAAACCCAATATTTTCGGTATATTCAATGTCTCTACGCTTGGGAGCGGCGTTGATGTTTTTAGAGAATTGAAGGATGCAAGCAGCGCCCTTAAAAATCCGGACATCAATAATCAAATCGGGATTCCTACACATTGGGACCAGGGCTCAACTCTTTCACCTTCAATTACCGGAAAATATCTTGGCGGACTAACAGATAACTGGACGGTAAAGGTAGCTGAGGGCAGCAGCGATTTATCCGTAAATAACGCATCTGCAAAGTTAGAGATAACTGATAGCAAAAACAATAATGTAGCATCGATTTATATAAAAAATGATAACGGAAAATATGATATTCAGGTAAAAAATAAGGACAACACCTTAATATACAACGTAAAAGATGCCGATAATTTGGATAATATAGTTGTTGAAACAACCCAGGCAAGAAGTGATTTCAACGCTCAAAAAGATTTTGGCGTCAATGGTAACGCCGGCGTCACCCTAAACTTTGATTCCGGAGGATTAAAAGAAGTGTTCCAAACAGGAGACAGTTTTTCCTTCAAAGTAAGCAATGCCATCGAAAATGCCATAGGTAAATCGGAGGATTCCTTGAATCAGATACTATCTGCGAGAGCCATAATCGGAGCAAGGGTAAATAGGATGAGTATAGCACAGGATAGGATAACCTATACCAAAGTATCAAACTCCAAAACCATATCTGAGATAGAAGATGCAAATATGGCTGAGGTATTCACCGATTACCAGAGAAACCTTACTGTTATGAAAGCACTTCTTAATACAGGTTCAAAACTTACTTCAGAAAACCTTTTTGACTATTTGTAGTTAAATTAGCTTGTAATATTCCAACCTTTATCCGTTTTTGTGTATATGAAACTCTCATAAAGTGTTTTTTCATTCCCCTGCCAAAACTCTACCATATTCGGTGTCACACGATATCCGCAAATAATATTTGAAAATTTAACAAGGCTGTTTTTAAGATGCAGCAAGGTATCTAAAAATTTTTTTTCAAGTATAAGCCTTGCTTTGAATTTTCCGCTTTCATTTATCCATGAACCCATCCCACCGCTTTTATCTGAAAAGTATGAGAATATCTCCAAAAGAGAAATCTTTTTTGCCGTACCTTCGATTTTGATCTGCCTATCCAATTCCAGCCACAAAAAAATCAGCGATACATTAGGGTTATTTTTAATGTGCTGAGCCTTTTTGCTTTTGCAGTCAGTAAAAAATATAAATCCCCGATCATCATAAGCTTTTAGCATAACGGTTCTTGATGAAGGATGCAAATCTGTTGATAGTGTTGAAATAATCATTGCATTAGGCTCCATGACACCCATATCCTTTGCATATAAAAACCATTCTTCAAATTGATTCATAGGATTTCTATAAAAAATGTGATTCCTTTTGGACTTATAGTATTTCATAAGTAAAAAGACGTCAAAAACTGATTGAAAAACCTCCGTTGTATATCAGATAAACCCCCGCCAGAAGCAGCAATACTCCTGAAAATTTCTGTATTATATCAAGCCTTTTTACAACAGACGAAAACTTTAAGAAATAGTTTATGAAGAAAGTTGCAAACAAGAAAGGCAATCCTATGCCCAAGGAGTAGAGCAGCAAAAGCAAGGCACCCTTCTGCATGCTTGCCGTATCCGCAGCTATAATCAATATAGAAGAAAGCATAGGTCCGACGCAGGGACTCCAGCCGAATCCAAAAACAAGCCCGAATATAAATGAGGAAATTATTCCGTGTGAGTCAACGCAGAGGGTTGCCCTTTTTGTCCTTGATAGGAGATCTATCTTAATAATACCTGTTAAATACAAACCGAAGATAAATACAATGACGCCCGAAAGCCTTGCAAATATTACTTTATTGGCCAGTAGGAATGTTCCGATAGCGCTCGATGCAACACCCATTGACACAAAAATAAAGGAGAAGCCAACTATGAAAGAGGTAGCCCTTATAAATGCAAAGTGATATTTTATATTCCCTTTTTTTAATTCATCGAGGCTATAGCCCGTTATGAATGAGACATAAACAGGAATTAAGGGAAGTATGCAAGGAGACACAAAACTTAATATACCGGCAATAAACGCACTAACAAAAATACCCACACTAACCTCCGAAAATAGAAGCAAAAAACTTTGCTATGGGATTATCATAAACTTTAATATTTTCTTTAAATAGATTATTGATTAATTTCTTCATTGCAACGGTAAAATTCGAATTTTTGTTTATTTTAGATAGAACTTTCTGCTGCTTCACCGAAGCCGGCAGATTCTTATCAATCAAGGCATAACCAATGTTTTTGAATTCCTTTTTTAAAAATTGTCTGCATATCTTATTCAGATTTTTGTATATGGTTTCTGCCTCAGCTTCGTTCTTAGCCATATTGATGAATATTTTGATATTCTCTTTTTTATAATTTGTTACCATAATTTTTATCATTGCATAGGCATCTGCAATCGAAGTTGGCTCAGGAGTAGCAACAACAATGATCTCATCGGAACTTTTTAGAAAATATGTAACCTTGTTGGAAATGCCTGCGCCTGTATCTATAAGTAAAACGTCTGTATCCTTTATCACATCGTTTAATTCGTTTTGGATTTTTGAAAAAACCGGTTCGTTTATGTTTGCTATCTCTTCTATTCCGCTTCCGGCTGGAATTATTTTAAAGCTTTTATCGTAGTCAATCATTATTTCTTTCATTTTTTTGCCGTTTTTAATGATATCAATAAGGGAATATTTGGATTTTAAACCGAGTAGTATGTCAACGTTTGCCAAGCCCAAATCAGCATCAAAAACAACTACTTTCTTTCCTATACTTGATAAAAGATAAGCTACATTAACAACGATATTTGTCTTTCCGACCCCGCCTTTTCCGCTTGTTACAGCTATTGCCCTATAATTCTTCTTTGATTTTTTTGCGACCATTTTTCTCAATTTATCTGCCTGGTCAACCATCTTTTTTCCCCTTCTTTACAATTAAAGACGATATTTTAAGAGGTTCAGCCTTTATAATATCATCAGGCACATCCTGACCGATAGACACATAAGAAACCGGTTTTTTTAATTTAACCGATAGATTGAGCATTGTGCCCGGCGTGTTCGTCTCATCAACCTTGGTAAATATGAAATCGTCTATGAGAAGTTTAGAAAATTTATCGTATATCTCGAAGCTGTCCTTTTCTTTTGTATTAACAGCCAATACAAGTGAAATGTGTAAATCGGATGAATTTTTGAACATACCGAATATGTCGTTAAGCCTTTGTATGTCTTTTTGGCTTCTGCCGACCGTATCAATAAAGATATAGTCCATATCGCCAAAATCCTTGAACGCAGCAGCAAAATCATCCTTAGTGATACTCACAATGGCAGGTATATCCATTATCTTTGCGTAGCTTAGAAGTTGGTCAACTGCGCCAATCCGATAGGTATCTGTTGTTATGATACCGACTTTTTTGTTGAGTTTTAGCTTGTATATCGCAGATAATTTTGCCAATGTGGTTGTTTTGCCTACGCCGGTTGGACCTATTAAAACTATACCCTTTTTTTTCGGAACGCTTAACTTAAAAAATTGTGATAAAACAATAGATAAGTATTCTTTGACGTATTCATCATCCATGAGGCGCTCCTTATTGATATTGTTATACAAAGCAATGGAGAGTTTAAAAGCGTACTTGCTGTTTATTCCTATCTCGCACATATAACTGAAATATTTATGGATGCCTACGGGAAGTTTAGACAAATCTATGTCGTCGTTTTTCTTTGAATAATGTAATGCGTTTTTTAAATCATCAAGGTCATACTTTATTCCCTGAACGATATTTTTTATGTTATCTTCACCTGCATTCAGTATCAATGATTCTAACTTTTTTATCCTGTCTTCAAACTCACCCGTATCCATTCTTGTTTTCTTTGCTGTTCCTTTGGGTGTCTGAGAGGAATATGTGTTAATCAAGTTACTGAATGAGTCCTCTCTTTTTACGGGTTTATCGTCGACAGCGGCTGTTACCTCGAGAAGTTCTTTTTTGAAGAAAGAAAAGAAAGAACCCTGTTTCACCTTTTTAGAGGATATTATTATGGCGTCTTCTCCCAAATCTTTTTTTATCTTGGATATGGCCTCTCTCATATCTTTCGCTTTGTAAGTTTTAACTATCATAATTCTATACTGCCAACACTCCTTATTTCTATGCCGTCTGCTATCTCAGAGTAGGATAAAACCGGTATTTTCGGGAAGAAACGCTCCAAAAACGCCTTGAAATGCCTTCTAATTTTAGGGGATGTCAAAATAATGGGTTCAAAACCGCTCTCAGCCACCTCAGCTATAACCTCCTGGGTTTTATTCAATAATTGTTCGGCTATATTGGGAGGTAAATCGAGATAACTTGTACCGCCCTGTTCTTTTATGTTGGCGTTAATGATTCCGTCAACCCCTCCTTCAAGCGTTATAACATTGATTGTATTATTTTCGTTTTTGTATTTATTACTTATGCGGTGGGACAAAGCCGCTCTTACATATTCGGTTAAAGAGTCTATATCTTTAACATAAGGAGCGTAGTCAGACAGTGTTTCTGCAATTGTCACCATATCCCTAATGGACACACCTTCCCTTAAAAGATTTTTTAATATTCTGTGAATTGCCCCTAAGGAGAGCTGCTGTAAGAGTTCTTCCACAATCTTCGGATAGTCCTCTTTTATAGAGTCAAGCAATTTATTTGCATCCTGTCTGGTAAAGATATCAGCAATGTGTGATTTAATCAGTTCGGTAATGTGTGTTATAACAACCGTTACCGGATCAACAACAGTATAGCCTTTTACAATAGCATCGCTTTTCAATTTGGAATCAATCCATATTGCAGGTAATCCGAAGGCAGGTTCTTTTGTCTGTATGCCGTTTAAATCCTTAACCCCGCCCGGTTTCATAGCAAGCAGTTTATCTGGATAAACAGTGTATTTTGCAACCTCTATTCCCTTTACGAGAAAAATATATTCGTTCCTATCAAGATTCAAATCATCCCTAATCCTAATTGATGAAACTATCACGCCAAGCTCCATTGCTATTTGTTTTCTCATAAGTTTTATCCGTTTTAAAAGGTCTCCGCCCCCGCTTTTTTCATCAACCATCACTATCAGACCGTATCCTATTTTTAACTCAAGCATATCGATTTTAATCGATTCCTCAATATCTTCAACCGTAATTTCTTCCTCAGGTTCAGCCTGCGCTGCCTCTCTATCTTCCTCTGCCAGTTTGATCTCTTCCTTTTTCTTGGCTGCTGCAACACTGTATGCTATTAAGCTTAGCAAAACCGCCAGAGCAATCAAGTGAAATGTGGGCATTCCGGGTACAAAGGCCATAACAAGCAGAGAAAAAGCAGCTATGTAGAGCACCTGATACTGCTTGGAAATTTGATTTATTACATTTAAAGACAGTTCTGCCTCTTCGGAGCTTCTTGTTATTATTATGCCGGCTGCCGTAGAAACCGTCAAAGCCGGCAATTGGCTGACTAATCCGTCGCCTATTGTTAAGACGGTGTATCTTCCCGCCGCTGCTGAAAGACTCATATGGTGCTGAAGCACACCGATAACTATACCACCGAGAATATTAATTGCCGTAATTAAAAGGCCTGCTATTGCATCTCCCCTGACGAATTTTGAAGCACCGTCCATAGCTCCGTAAAAATCAGCCTGTCTTGATATTTCTTCCCTTCTTGACCTTGCCTGATTTTCGTCTATCAAGCCGGCATTTAAATCGGCATCAATGCTCATCTGCTTGCCAGGCATTGCATCGAGTGTGAACCTTGCAGCTACCTCAGCCACCCTGCCGGCGCCCTTTGTAATTACTATAAAATTTATTATAACAAGTATGATAAACACAACAAAACCTACAACATAGTTGCCGCCGACAACAAAATAGCCGAACGTCTTAATCATTTTCCCTGCGGCATCCACCGTTTCGCTTCCCCGCATTAGAATGGCTCTTGTTGTAGCAACATTAAGGGAAAGCCTATACAGAGTAACGGCAAGAAGGAGCGATGGAAATGTTGAAAAATCTAACGGTTTTTTGACATAAACACTTACAAAAAAGATAAGCAAAGCTAAGGCAAAAGATGCGGAGACCAAAAAGTCTATAAAAAAGCCGGGAAGCGGAATAATTAAAACTATAAATATTATTAGAACAGCTATGATTATACTAAAATCGCTTAATTTAATAGTTCTGTCTATCTCGCTTTACCGCCTTTTCAAAAGAAATTTCAAATCAAACGCTGCAACGGCTCAAAATCCGAACAGCAATATAAAACTTTTCTATCATACACAATATTAAGCCTTTTAGTCAATAAACCTTATCCCCTATTCTGCAGGCTTTCTGAGACGTATAAATGTTTATGCCGTATGTAAATATATAGCTTACTATAACCGAAAATGTTATGGGAATAACCAAGTCCGATGAACTTATTTCCAATATCAGAGCAATAGCCGCAATAGGTGTTTTTGCACTTGCCGCAAGCATTGCAGCCATACCTGACATGGTAAAAATAGTCAAGTATTGGGGAAACATTAAACCGACTGCATTCCCTAAAAGAGCTCCTATAAGCAGATTCGGCAGAATCAGTCCCCCTGAGATACCAAAACCTATGGTTAGACTAATAAGAAGGATAATAAGAATCAAATTTAAAATTATATCATGAATACCAAGCTGGGTTTGAACAATGGTGTTCAACGCTGCGTAATTAACCGATACGGACAGCATACCGTATCCGTCATGGTTGAACATAAGAAAAATAACAGGTATGGCAATCAAGACTCCGACTAATGGTTTATAGAGAGGCTTGATATATGATGCAAGGCAGCTTGAAAGGCTGTATGATGTCACAAAAATATAAACAAAGATAGACACTATAAGGCCCAATAGCATCAAATAAGGGAGTAGGGAAAAGTTCCAGCTCGTTTGCGATGTAAGCATTATGAAGGGTCTAATGCCCCTGAAATATGAAAAAACCATATAGCTGAAAACGGAGGCTATTATTACTTGGGGGAAAGGCTTATAATCCATATCCGAAACGTATCGTATTTCAAGGGCAAACAACGCTCCGCCCAAGGGAGCTTTTAAAAGGGCTGATGTAAAAGCTCCGGCTCCGATTAATACTATGTAGTCTTTGAATTCATTGTCTATTGAGAAGAATTTGGAAAAAAAGGATGAAATGGCCGAACCCATAAAAAAGGAAGGTCCTTCTCTGCCCGCTATAAAAACGCCTGAAAGCGCAAACAGGCTTAGAATAAATTTGTTTAAAAAAGTTTTAAAACCTATTTTCCGTTCCATATTGTCCAAGATATATCCTATGCCCGCTCCGGCAGCAGCAGGATCTTTCGATATTATAATACCCGTTAAAATAGCAACAAAAAAAGGGAAAATATGCAGAATGTATGTGTTTGACGTAATAGTATCATTAATTAAAACAAGAATATAATCGAATAAGGACGCTATTAATCCTATCACTATACCTACGATAATAGAAAAAGGAGCCCATTTTAATATATATTTTACGATTGCCATCCAGTTCAAATGGATGCATTTGACGGAATCTATGCAGTTTTTTATTCTTATTTTTGTGTTAACCATATTTGTAAAACCTGATGATGGCCATAAACAATCCCAAACAATTTTTTAAGCACTCAGGAAGCTTTCTTGTGCTCTATATAAACCCTTATTACAACATCGCACACAGACAGCACTACCGGGCCTACTATAATACCTATCGGTCCGAAGACTATTATTGAGCCGAGAATACCGAAAAACAGAATCATGGGGTGTATATTTATTTTACTGCCTATAATGAGAGGCCTGACGTAATTATCCACCAGACCTATCGCAAAAATACCCCATGCCGCTATAAATATTCCTCCAAAGTAGTTGCCTATTATAAAAAGATATGCGGATGCCGGAATCCATACGATGGATGCACCGACAAGCGGAACAAAGGAAAAAAGAGCAATCAAAAACAGCCACATAAAAAATGCATTCAATCCCACTATTAAAAAACCAACGGCTCCGACAAAACCTTGAATGAAGGCAGTTACTACTCCTCCGAGAACCGTTGCATTTATGCTAACCTTTATGGAATTTAAGATGCGTTCAAAGCTCTTTCTATCCCCTATGGCAGGTGCGATATAGTTAATGAACCTGTCTTTATCTTTGATTAAATAAAACGTGATAATAAATGAGAAGAGAAAATTTGCCATAATGTTGTAAGTTTGAGAGAATACTGCTCCAATATTTTTAGTAATCAATACACCGGTGTTTTGTAGTATGGAAAACATTGAATTATCGACCTTCTCAATCCAGGGGGCTATCATTTTGAGTTGAGATATTCTATGCAGTTTGTCAACGATGCTTTGAAATGCTATTTTTATTTCGGTTATATTGCTTGCGAATTTTTCCGTTTCGTTAACAGTTATAAAAACGGCAATAGTTATAGGTATGGCAATAACAACAAATATTATAAGAACCGTTGAGAAAGATGACAGAGTAGGTTTCTTTAGATATCCGTTTATCCTTTCAAAAAGTGGATAAAAAACAATAGATAGAGTTAAGCCCCATACGGCAGCTTTCCAAAATGGCGCTATAATAACAAGAAATATAACTGAAAATATCAATAAAGCTATATTAATAAAACTAAATTTCATATTTTTCTGTAAACCTTTGAATAAAGTGAGCTAAACAGCGTGCTTTTGTATATACCAAGCCTTTTATTAAGCCATTTTCCGCCTCTTACCTCCACTCTTTTTAGAAGAAAAGGATTTGTATTTTTTGTATTGAGACCTATTTCCAAGGTTAATGCACCCTTATAGGAAGCCTTTTTAATCTCATCAATCAGGATAGTATCATAATTTCCCCATGGATAACAGAAAAAATCCGCATTGGTATTAAGATTATTTTCTATAAGCGCTTTTGAATCTGTTATTTCTTTTTTTAGACGTGTCAATCTATCCTGCTCACTTTCAATCTCAAAAGAGACAGTATGTTTTCTCAGATATTTTTTACATTCTTTCAGCATGATTTTCCTTGCATTTTTCTGCTTGAAAAAGAGCATACCGCCCTTTTGTGAGACGAAATCGGCTAGATAATTACGCAAATTTAAATCATCTTTAATACACCTTGCCGCACAGTCCCACTTTTTTTCATAGACCGGAATACCAAGTCTTTTATCGCCGGTCAGCTCGTAAAGCCACTCGATTGTTCCGCTGTTGTTGAACGTAACAATTTTTTTTGAAGAAAAACAAGCCCTGTGGTTAAGTGAATGCGAACCCACCTCAAAATTCCCGCTTTTAAGCATTAAAGACAGCTCTTCCCAGCTAACATATTTTGATTTGCTTAATAGGTCATCTACTTTTTGGGATATTTTCATAGAAACAAGTTCGTCGTATGTGGCTCTTTTTATGTCATTTGCGACTTTATTTGCAATGACAAAAATTGTTGCATAAAATCCGTATTTTTTCAGAAGAGGATATGCATATATGAAATTATCGGCGTAGCCGTCATCAAATGTTATATGAACACTTTTTTTCGGCGGATTTTTACCGGATGCAATGTAATTATATATTTCACTTAATTTGATAGGTGTAAAGCCTTCTTTTTTTAGAGTTTTTAGATTTTCTTCAAAATTATCCGGGTCGATTCTTTCACCATAACTTATATGGTGATAGCAAAGAATTAAAGCTCCCATTTAATCAGACTCAAACAGTCTTCCCAGGCCTCCCAAAACAGACCCTTCTCCGACCTGCTTTCCGGATAATTTAGGTGCGCTTTCAATTATTCTGTCTGCGAGTCTTGAAAACGGCAGGCTTTGCAGATAAACAGTTCCCTCCCCTCTTAAAGTAGCAAGAAACAAACCTTCGCCGCCGAATATCATGGATTTCAAACCTCCGGCTCTTTGTATATCGTAGTCAATACCTTCGCCGAAAGCAACGAGACAGCCGGTGTCAACGCGCAGAGTTTCACCGTGGAGTTCCTTTTTAACCACTGTTCCGCCTGCGTGAATAAACACCATTCCGTCTCCGACCAATTTTTCCAATATAAAACCCTCCCCGCCGAAAAAACCGACACCAAATCTTCTATTGAAGGCTATATCTATCTTTGTTCCAAGAGCTGCACATAAAAATGCATCCTTCTGGCAATAGATAACCCCGTTTAATTTATCAAGGTCAACAGGAATTATCTTACCCGGATATGGTGCTGCAAAGGCAACGCGCCTTTTTGAATTACCTATATTTGTAAAGTGTGTCATAAAAACGGATTCCTGGGCCATAGCCCTTTTGCCTGCATTGATGATTTTGCTCAGCATACCCTCGTTCGCACTTGAACCATCCCCCATTTTAGCTTCGAAGGCTATATCATCCTCCATATAGTTCATAACACCTGCTTCTGCTATAACCGTTTCATTTGGGTCTAATTCAATTTCAACAATCTGCATTTCATTCCCGATAATTTCATAATCAATCTCATTACAAATCATTTTTTACACTCCTTGTGCTATGGCTGTTTTACGACTCCGTTATAAAACACACTGCACCGCTTTTTTTTAATACCTAAGGATTTTTCAAGTTTATTAAAAAAAGAACTGATTTTGCCTATTATGCCGCTTTTGACAATGCTTGCAGCCTCTATATGCGGGTTTGAAAAACTCCCGCCTATCTTCTGTATAATCTTTGCGCAGCCGATTTTATTAAGCAGAGCAACTCTAACGTTGTCGTATTTATTAGTTATAAAATTCAGTTTGCCTTTGGCGGCTATCCTGTTTTCTTTTGTTGAAAAGGCAGCATCATATAAATCTCCGATACCGTTTTTAATATTAACTTTTACAAAAAGGTGCGTAATGACTGTTTTACCGCCAATGAGACCCTGCGCCGATTTTGCAGCATAATAGGCCTTGTCGGACAGAATTGACAACGGGCCTGCGATAAAAAAGGAACCAATATCAACTGAGGTGATGTTGCCGGCATTCTTCAGGATTCTATCCAAATCCTCACCGTATAATATTATATTTTTACCCTCGCATAAAAATGTTCCTCTCAGACTTTTTTTGTAATTTGACGCATTAAAGAAAATATTTGATGAAACAAACAAAAATCCGCTCATCTTGATATTTTTATATAAAGCCTTTGATAAAGGCAGCAGATTTAATTTTTTATCAAGTAATTTTATTTGAGTAGGCATATTATTCGAAAGATTTATTTTTATACTCATATTTGCCTTCGATTTAAACAGCATATATTTTATAGGCTCAATCGATAAAATCCCGTTTTCCGCATCGAAGACTAAACTTATATTTTCTACTGCGTTTAATTTGTTTATTCCAAGCTCCTTTATATCAGCTTTACCTTTTAGATATATTCCTTTATAAAGTCCTTTTTCAGCCGAATATTTTAACGATGAAGATATATTTATATTTTTTATTAACACATTAAGATTGCCGGATTGGTCAATATAACTCAATGCTGCGTTTTTTATAACTAATTTTTTAATGGAAAAGGATTTTTTAGAGCTGCCGCCTGTATGTTTATTTTCCTGCTTTCGAACACTGGCTATATTTATCCTGCCGTTTTTGTTTTTAACTATATTTATTTTTAAATTGTCAATCTCAATGCTCCTGATTTCAACACCGCCTCCAAAAATTGAAAAAGGATTTACGCCTATATAAATTTTGCCTATATGTGCGATATTTTTCTTATAAAAAGAAGTGGGGTTGGCTACCGCAATATTAGATACCTTTATGCCCAGCGGGTATAGCGAAACGGATATATCGTTTTTTATTTTTATTTTATACCCTGTGGCATTATAAACCGCTTTTTCTATCCTATGCTTGTATTTGTTTAAATTAATCGATTGGACGAGAATGAACCCGACGCCTATGGCTATCAGAAGAAATATTAGAAATTTTTTCATAACCTAAAAACTCCTCATCTTTTAATGTATTATTTATAATTTTTAATGAATTGTCAAATAAAGAGGTTTGACAAATGGTTAAACTTTTATTAACTTGAAGGCGTAGAATTTAAAAAGGAGCTGTTATGTTTTCAGTCGGAAGTTCCGAATTGATTGTGATTCTTGTTATAGCATTAGTTGTTGTCGGTCCAAAAAGGCTTCCGGAAATTTTAAGGGGAGCCGTTAAAATCTATAAGACTTTTATGGATGCTGTGAACGAAGCAAAAAAGGAGATTGAAGAGGACATTGACAGCATAGACGTAAAAAAGGACATTGAAGAAAAATGGAAGGATATACTTGATGAAGATGAAAAAGAAAAAGAAAAGAAACCCTAACGATATGACGCTCCTCGAACACATCGAGGAGCTGAGAATAAGACTGCTATGGGTTGTGGGCGGTATAATCGTCGGTGTTGCAGCTGCTATGTCATACTCAGAGAGAATAATCAATATAGCCATTAATCCTTTGCAGAAAGCCCTGCCCAAGGGAAGCGAAATTATTTTTACAGGCGTTACAGAAGCATTTTGGGTTAGATTGGAAGCTGCTCTTGTTGCAGGCATTATTCTAAGTATACCGTTTACATTTTATCAGATTTGGCTCTTTGTTAGGCCTGGTCTTGAAGAAAAAGAAAAGAAGTTTGCGATACCATTTGTTTTCTTTTTCAGCCTTTTTTTTATATCCGGTGTTGTATTTGCATATAAAATCGTTTTGCCGATAGGGTTTTCATTCCTTTTGAGATATGGTGGCAAAGAGCTCTCTGCAATGCCGAGTATTAAGCAATATATGTCGCTTTTTCTAAGGATGCTTGTTGCATTCGGACTTGTTTTTGAACTTCCTATTATATCTTTTGTTATGTCAAGAATGGGTATAATCAATGCAAAGGATTTGATTAAAAAATCTGATTATGCTTTGTTGGTTATATTTATAGTTGCGGCTATACTGACTCCGCCGGATGTATTTACTCAGTTCCTTATGGCAGGGCCTCTAATATTGCTCTATATTATAAGCATAGTCGTAGCATACCTTTTCTCTACAAAAAAATGAATACTCTAACAGCTATTTTTGTCTTTCTATTCGGACTTATAGTGGGAAGTTTTTTAAACGTTTGTATTTATAGGATTCCAATAGCAAAATCAATCGTATATCCGCCCTCTGCATGTCCTTACTGCGGCACACCCATAAAGTGGTATGACAATATTCCCGTAATAAGCTATATTTTTTTAAAGGGTAAATGCAGGCATTGCAAACACCCCATATCCGCTATATATCCTACCATTGAACTGCTAAGCGCAACGGTTAGTCTGTTGATTTTTTTAAAATACGGCCTGAGCTATCAGAGCGCCGCTTTTTTAGTGTTTGTTTATGCCCTTATAGTCGGAAGCTTTATAGATATTAAATACTACATAATACCCGATAGAATCAGCCTCGGATTAATTATCCTCGGCATATCTTTTTCATATTTTTTACCCATAGGCCTTAAAAATTCAATAATAGGAGCGGCAAGCGGTTTTTTAATACTGTATCTGGTGGCTATATTTGGTAAAATAGCATTCAAAAAAGATGCGATGGGCGGCGGAGATATAAAACTGTTAAGCGGTATAGGTGCATTTCTGGGCATAAAAGGCGTTTTTTTCACACTCCTTTTTTCTTCTTTTTTGGGCAGCATTATAGGTATTGTTCTCATATTAATAGGCAAAAAACATATAACAGGCAGACTGCCTTTTGGACCTTATTTATCCTTGGCTGCCTTTGCCTATCTGTTTTTCGGCCAATGGCTTTTTATGGTGATATACGGTGTGTAGATGAAAAAAATAGATTTATATATCATTAAAAACATTGCGATAAATTTCCTGATATCTTTCATTATAACCACGCTCATAATGCTTATTGGAAATCTCATAAAGATATACGATATTCTGTTTGAAAAAGGTGTAAGTTTATCCATAATGGGAAACATTTTCTGGAATACAACGGTTTTTTTATCCATTTTTACCATTCCAATGTCCCTCACCATAGGAATAAATTTTGTTTATGCCCAGCTTTCCGGTAATTCAGAAACAATTGCCATGAGGAGTTCGGGAATATCTCTTAAAAGAATCTACCTGCCGGCTTTTGTTTTCAGCGTTTTTGTCTTTATTGTTCTATTTTATGACATATCTTTTTTAGCATATAAAGCGAAACTGTCATATAGAATTAACATAACAAGAGCTTTTAAAAATAAGATATATGTCGGTTTAAAAAAGCAGAGATTTTATACGGCTTTTAACTCAACCACAATATATGCCGACAAAATTTCACCCGATAAAAGGAAGCTATACAATGTTTTTTATGCCAAAAAAGGCAGTGTAATAACAGCAAAAGAGGCCGATTTTAAAGATATCCCTTTCGGTTTGATTATAAATTTTAAACGGGCAGATATTTATAAAAAAAATAAGGGAGTTATAGAATTCGGGGCCATTAAAAATTATGAAATAGCCCTATCGGTCAATAACGGCAAACAAGAAACAATAAGCAAAAACGATACGCGCTATATGAATATTAAGGAGCTCATTAATTATTATAAACAATCTCACGAATTGGATGCTATATATAAAATAAACAAGATGCTTGTGCTCTCCGTTTCGGTTTTTGTTTTATCAATTATAGGATTTGTATTCGGCATCACACTTGCAAGAAGCGGAAAAAGCGCCGGTATAATAATCAGCCTCTCCATATTTTTCGCCTTTTATATACT
>JALTDI010000317.1 GCA_027074255.1 Desulfurellales bacterium | reverse complement strand
GGTTATCTTAAACTCAGAGACCAGTATAGAAAACTTAGAATAAAAACAAGAAGAACAAAACTTGATATAAAAAGACTGAAGGTAAAAATTGATGCCAGCCAAGCCGGATTAAAGCGTCTGAATAGGAAAATAAGTCTCTTAAAAAAAGATATTAAAACGGTAGGAGCTCAGCTGAGCATACAAAAACAGGAGTTATACAGCGAGTTTAATAAGTATTATGAGTATTCCATGACCGGAGATTATTACAAAAAGGGCGTATGGTATATATATATGAATTCATTCATAATAAGATATATGCAGAATAAAATTAAATTGTATGTTTCCAAACGCACCTATTTAAAAAATAAATTGAATATGCTTAAAGTTTATGTCAATAAAAAAAAGAAGATACTGAGTCGGATTCAAGCACAAAACAGCGCTCTCAACAGACAAAACAGTCAGCTTGCCCTGCTGCTTAAAGAGTCGGTAAGAAAAAGAAAGGCATATTTGAAGCAGATCAAGCAGTTGAGTATTGAACAGGACAGGCTGCAGTCCATTTTGTCCAAAATTATAGAAGAAGAAAGAGAAAAAGCGCTGGCAGCTGCAAAAAGAAGAAAAAAAATATCGCCGAACAAGAAGAATGTTTTGACAATAAAACGTAAAAGTATTGTTTCAAGATATGCAGTAAGGAAGAGCTTTAACACCTTGAAGGGCTCTTTAATGCCTCCTGTAAGAGGGAAAATTATTGACACATTTGGAAAAAAATATGATACTCTGTTTAGGGTTTATACCCGCAACGACGGTATCGACATAATGGCGCATAAAGGTGAATGCGTTAAATGCATTTATCCGGGTAAAGTTGATTATGTAGGCAGGTTGTCCGGATACGGAGGGGTTATTATTATCAACCATTTAAACGGTTATTATACCGTTTATGGCGGCGTTAATCTGTCTGTCAAGGTCGGAGAAAACGTGAAGATGTATGAATGTATAGGTAATATGGAGACAGATAAATTGCATTTTGAGCTGCGAAGGCACTCAAAAGCTGTAAATCCGTTAGAACTTTTAGATAGGAGGTATTTGAGATAATGTTGAGAAAAATGTCTATCGTTATACTGTTTATAGTTATGGTTTCCAATCTTGCTTTTGCAGGGTCTGTTGATTTGTCCAAATATGAGAAACTGAAGATTTTTGCAAGGGTTATGGCAATCATAGACAACAACTATGTTGACAAAGTAAGTGATGCCACACTTATTGACAATGCTATCAAGGGCATGGTCAGTTCGCTTGACCCTCACTCCTCCTATATGACAAAAGACGAGTACAAAGAATTGAAAGTGGTCAC
>JALTDI010000316.1 GCA_027074255.1 Desulfurellales bacterium | reverse complement strand
GGAAAAAACAGTAGCAGAACAAAAAGAACAAATAAGGAAGACCTTTGTAGGTGCTATTATATCACTCGTAAAACTATTAGAGGCAAGAGATATTTATCAAAAAGGCCATTCTCTCAGGGTAGGTTCAATTGCGGGAAGAATTGGGGAATTGTTAGGTTTCAGTAAAGAACGTATCGAGAATCTCAGAATTGCAGGGTTTCTCCATGATGTTGGCAAGGTAATAGTTCCTGAAGAAATTCTATTTAAGCCAAAAAGTCTTAATGGGAGCGAATTATTGAAGGTAAGGAAGCATCCAACAGCAGGAGTTGAAATCTTAAAATATGTAATTGAAGATAAAGAAACACTTCAAGGTATAAAACATCACCACGAACATTATAATGGAAAGGGTTATCCAGATAAACTTAAAGGGGAGAATATTCCCATCTTTGGAAGGATTATCGCGGTTGCAGATGCCTTAGATGCTATGCTTTCTAATAGGCCTTATAGAAAAATATTGTCTATAGAGGATGTAAAAAGAGAGTTTATAAAAAATAAGGGAAGCCAGTTTGATCCCCACATTGTTGACATTTTCCTTGAAAACTTTGATAATTTTATTCAGGGGTATTACGAATAGAAAGATTGTGAGCAGTCCTTAACTTTTAACTTCTTACTTTTAAGCTATTATCATTAATAATGTGGAATAATAAGGCTCACCGCCTACCGCTAACTGCTAAAAATAATGCGGAAGTATATCGTTAAGCGTAAATCGTAATTCGTTAATTGTAAAAACAACAGACAACAACGCATTCACACGGTGAATGCACTCCAAACTTTCAGATAAACCGGGAAGTAAGAAGTGAGAACTAAGAAGTGGGAAGTAAGCACGCTGACCGCCTGGCGCTAACCGCTTACCGCTGAAAATAATAATGCGGAAGTATCTCGTGAAGCGTTAATCGTAATAACAACGCTTATTTTGTCCAACATCTAACATCCAATATCTTTTATCTCCTCACGCTTCACGTTCTTTTCTCTTTCGTTTTTCACGAATCACCACCACGGACACGTTCGTTGCTTCTTTCACTGCCTTTTCAAAATTCCGTAGTAAAGGCAGCCTTCCAGATACTACCTGTTATGGGTATATTTAATTCCTTATCCCTTACCCCCTGAAAGGCATAAGAGAAATCTATGAGATACTTCTGCCAACCTAACCTTATACCTGATGTAAGACCTTCTATATCATTCCACCCGAACCTTACTCCAAATATCTTCATAGGACTGTATTCCATACCTAAATAGTAATGAACTAACCCCTCTTTATACCCTAAACTGTCTGTGCCTGATACTG
>JALTDI010000315.1 GCA_027074255.1 Desulfurellales bacterium | reverse complement strand
ATGTTGAAATGGTTGTAACTCTGATTGCTCCTATAGCACTTGAAAAAGAAACGAGATTTGCTATAAGAGAAGGCGGAAGAACTGTCGGTGCCGGTGTAGTCACTGAGATAATAGAGTAAGAGGGGAATAAAAAAAATGGGTCAGAAAATAAGACTAAAACTTAAATCCTTCGAAGCCAATCTTTTGGACAGTTCTGTGAAAGATATTGTTAATACTATCAATAAAACCGGTGCAAAGGTTAAAGGTCCCATACCGCTTCCGACCTGTATCTCGAGATATACGGTTTTGCGTTCACCGCATGTGAACAAAAAGTCAAGGGAGCAGTTTGAAATCAGGACTCACAAAAGATTGATAGATATAGTCGATGCTTCTCAGCAGACTGTTGATGCATTGATGAAAATAGATTTGCCGGCGGGTGTGGATATAGAAGTAAAGCTCTAAGTATGTATAGAATGGAAATAAGAACTTGTAAGAGTGGTTCCTCTGTTTCTTTTAATAAATTATTGTTACGGGAGTATGAATAATGTTAGGTTTGATTGCCAAAAAATTGGGTATGTCTCAAATTTATGAGAACGGTAAGGCCATAGCCGTTACTATATTGGAGGCAGAACCGGGTGTTATAACTCAGATTAAAACAAAAGAAAAAGACGGATATAATGCCATTAAAGTCGGTTTTATTGATACAAAGGAAAAAAGATTGACGAAGCCTGTTTTTATGGGTCTGAAAAAATCCGGTGTGTCACCCAAAAGGGTTTTGAAAGAATTCAGAACGGAAGATATCAACGATTACGCCATAAAGGATGAAATAAAGCTGGATCTATTTAAGGAGGGTGAAATTGTTGACGTTGTAGGAACTACGAAGGGAAAGGGATTTGCAGGTGTCATGAAAAGACATAACTTTTCAGGCGGCCCTGGCGGTCATGGTTCTATGTTTAACCGAAGAGTGGGATCAATCGGAAACTGTGAATTCCCCGGCAGAGTCGTAAAGGGTAGAAAAATGCCCGGTCATTACGGAAACGTCAGAGTGACGATAAAAAACATCAAAGTAATTAAAATAGATCAGAAGAATAACATTATAGCCCTGAAAGGAGCTGTTCCCGGCTCCAAAGGCGAATATATAAACATTATTAAAAAGGGGAATTAAAAAATGAAAATAGATGTAGTCAATAAAGAATCAAATGTTGTTGATTCGGTAGAGATTAATCTGCCTCAGAAAGCTTCTAATAATAAGGGTGTTTTGTTTAATAGAGTGACAAGAACAATCCTTATGAACAACAGACAGGGAACGGTTAAGGTAAAAACAAGAGGAGAGGTTGCAGGCGGAGGAAAAAAGCCATGGAAACAGAAAGGTACAGGCAGAGCAAGGGCAGGCTCGATAAGGTCTCCTTTATTTGTCGGCGGAGGAGTGATTTTCCCACCCAGGCCAAAGGAATACAGTTTAAAGGTTAATAAAAAGGAAAAGAAACTTGCTTTTTTAGAGGCTGTTGTGCAAAGAGTGCAGGAGGGCGGCTTTGTTGTGCTGGATGAATTAAAATTTGACGCACCTAAAACAAAAGAGGCATACAGTATGCTGAAGAATTTGAATATTGATAAAGCCCTGGTTGTGCTTGAAAACAACATGAGAAACGAATACCTATCTTTAAGAAATATCGGCGGCATAAGTGTCAAAAATATTGATTCTTTAAATACGTACGATTTGCTTAGATTTAAAAAAATCATTATGCCAAAGAGCGTTATTGAGAAGATAAACAGGAGAATTTCCGATGGATAAATGGAGTATTATTAAAAGAAGGGTTATATCAGAGAAAGCTTTTTCAGTTCAGGACTTCGGCAAATATGTTTTCGTAGTTGATAGAAGAGCCAATAAGCCGGAGATTAAAAAGGCCGTGGAGGCTATTTTTAATGTAGGCGTTGATAATGTCAGCATTATAAACAGGAAGGGTAAAATAAAAGTTTTTAAGGGTATTAAGGGTAGAAAGCCGTCTTTTAAAAAGGCTATTGTTACACTCAAAGAGGGCGAAACTTTAAAGGAACTGTAAAAGAGGTTATTTATGGGTATAAAGCTGTATAAACCGATTACCAACGGTATAAGATTTTCCAGCGTTTTGGACTTTTCTGAGATTACGAAGAAAAGACCTGAAAAGTCGTTGATTAGAATTTTGAAAAACAGTGCCGGAAGAAACAACAAAGGGAACATAACCGTCAGGGGCAGGGGCGGAAGAGTTAAAAGATTTTATAGAGTCATAGATTTTAAAAGGGACAAAAGAGGTATACCCGGCGTTATCAAAGCCATTGAGTATGACCCCAACAGAAGTGCCAATATTGCCTTGGTTGTATATAAAGACGGTGAAAAGCGTTATATTTTATCTCCTTTGGGGCTAAAAGTGGGTGATGTTATAGAAGCGGGAGAGAAAATAGAGCCCAAGGTTGGGAATAGTCTTCCGATAAAAAGCATCCCTGTGGGCAGTATAGTGCATAATATAGAATTAAAACCAAAAGCCGGAGGCCAGCTTGTGAGAAGCGCAGGTGTGATGGCACAGGTTATGGCAAAAGAGGGTAAATATGCGCATATTAGGCTGCCGAGCAGCGAAATGAGACTTATCAATGTTGAGTGTTATGCAACAATAGGGCAGGTGGGCAACACTGACCACTCCAATATTAATTGGGGGAAAGCAGGCAGGTCAAGGCATAAGGGATTCAGGCCTCAGGTGAGAGGTGTTGCAATGAACCCGGTAGATCACCCTCACGGAGGTGGAGAGGGAAAAAGCGGCACGGGCGGAACACCGGTTACTCCTTGGGGAGTACCTACCAAGGGTTACAAGACCAGAAACAACAAGAAAACGGATAAGTTTATCGTTTCAAGAAGAAAGAAATAAGGAGGCCCGAATAGATGCCAAGAAGTTTAAAAAAAGGACCCGCGGTTGACGAGAAATTGATTAAAAAAGTTGAGAAGCTTAAAAGCAGTAAAAAGAAAACGATGATTAAGACGTGGTCGAGAAGAAGCACTATAATACCGGAATTTGTGGGAGTTACATTTGCCGTTCATAACGGAAGAAAATTCGTTCCTGTATATGTTACGGAAAATATGGTAGGGTATAAGCTCGGCGAGTTTGTTCCGACAAGAACCTTTAGGGGACACAAAGGCATTGTACAAAAGAAAATAGGTAAATAGGTTGGTGGTTTATGGAAGTTGTTGCAAGATTAAAAAGTGCTAAAATTTCTCCCATTAAGGTGAGAGAGGTTATAGGAATTGTTAAGGGCAAAAATATTAATGATGCCTTGGTGATTTTAAAAAATTCAAACAGAAAATCTTCTTTTGTTTTGAGAAAACTTTTTGAGTCTGCTGTGGCAAATGCCCTTGAAAAGGGCTATGATGTGGACTCTTTTAGGGTCGTAAATGTAACGGCGGATGACGGTTTAAAAATGAAGAGGTATCAGCCAAGAGCAATGGGCAGAGCCGGAAGAATTATAAAAAGAACGAGTAACATAGCTGTTACTATCGGTGATTAGGAGGTGAGTTTTGGGTCAAAAGGTAAATCCTATAGGTCTTAGGCTTGGAATTACAAAAAGGTGGACATCGCAGTGGTATGCAGAGCGTGATTTTAAAGATAAACTGCTTGAAGACCAGAAAATCAAAAAACTTATAAAAGCAAAAATATATTACGCCGGTATTTCAAAAATAGAGATAGAAAGAAAAAGAAATAAAATGGCTGTTAATATATATGCTGCGATGCCCGGTATAATTATAGGAAGAAAGGGCTCTGAGGTTGAAAAGCTTAAAAAGTTTATTGCTACTCTTACGAAGTCTGAAGTTACTGTGAATATCAGAGACGTTTCCAAACCTGAGACCGACGCTCAGCTGATATCCGAAAATATCGCTTTACAGCTTGAAAAAAGAATGCCTTATAGAAGGGTTATGAAAAGAGCGGCTTATATGGCGTTGAAGAAGGGCGTTGAGGGCATAAAGATACAGTTGTCCGGTAAATTGGGCGGCGCCGAAATGGCAAGGAAGGAGTGGATAAAAGAGGGGCGCATTCCTTTGAGCACATTGAGGGCGGATATCGACTACGGTTTTGCCGAGAGTTTGACCCAGGCCGGCGTCATAGGAATAAAGGTTTGGGTATTTAAAGGAATGGTATCATCCTAATGAGAAAGGTGGTGTGTTAATATGTTAATGCCAAAGAGAACAAAGTATAGAAAATATCAAAGAAATAGAACCGGTATAAGGGGCACTTCTTATAGAGGCAGCAGGGTTTCATTCGGTGACTATGGTATGAAGGCCGTGGGCAGAGGGGAGGTCACAAACAGACAGATTGAGGCGGCAAGGGTGACAATTAACAGGGTCTTGAAGCATCAGGGAAAGATATGGATAAGGGTTTTTCCGGATTTTCCTTTAACAAAAAAACCGGCAGAAACAAGAATGGGTAAGGGAAAAGGCTCAATAGAACAGTGGGTGGCTATTGTTAAACCCGGTAGAATTCTATACGAGATTAGCGGGGTAAGCGAAGAAATTGCCAAGAAGGCTTTTATATTGGCAGCTCAAAAATTTAACATAGAGATGAAAATGGTAAAACGGAGTGAATGGACATGAAGGCAAGCGTATTGAGAGAAAAGAGTATGGAAGAGCTGAAGGATGAAGAAGATAAAATAAGGGAAGAGCTTTTTAAACTTAATTTGAGAAGAGGGCTTGAGCAGCTTGACAACCCTAAAAGAATAAAAATGCTCAAAAAAGACCTTGCCAGAATTTTAACTCTACGAAATGAAAAAATCAGAGCCGGAGAAAGTGTATGAGCAAATTAGTTAAAGAGGGTGTTGTAGTCAGCGATAAGATGGACAAAACGATTGTTGTTGAATTTGAGACGTTAATTGAGCATCCTAAGTTCCATAAGTATATTAAGAAGAGAAAAAGGTTCAAGGTTCATGACGATAAAAACGAAGCAAAGACAGGCGATATTGTTAAAATCGCTTCTTGCAGACCCATTTCTAAGGATAAGCATTTCAAATTATTGGAAATCACCAAGAAATATAGAGGTTTAGGAGACAAAAATGATACAACCGTATAGTGTATTGAAATCCGCAGATAACTCAGGCGCAAAGCGCTTAATGTGCATTAAAGTTCTGGGTGGTTCAAGGAGAAGATATGCTCGTGTGGGCGATATTATAGTGGCATCGGTAAAAGAGGCGGATCCAAACGGCAAGGTAAAAAAAGGTGATGTCGTGAAGGCTGTTGTTGTTAGGACAAAAAAGGAATTCAGAAGAACAGACGGCACGCATCTGAAATTCGATGAAAATGCCGGTGTTATAATAAACAACAATAAGGAACCCATAGGTACGAGAATATTCGGTCCTGTTGTTAGAGAATTGAGGGCAAAAGAATTTACAAAAATAATATCTTTGGCTCCAGAGGTGTTGTAATGGCAAGAATTTATTCGGATATGAAAACAAAATTAAAAAAGAATGACAAGGTTAAGGTTATTTCCGGTAAGGATAAGGGCAAAGAAGGCAGCATTATTTCGTTTGTCCCTAAGAAAAATAGGGTAATCGTGGAAGGCGTAAATATAGTAAAAAAGCATCAGAAAGCAAGCCAGTCATCAAAAGGCGGAATTTTGGAAAAGGAAGCCTCTATTCATATTTCCAATGTTAAACTTGTTTGTCCGCATTGCGGTGAGGCTGCGAGGGTTGGGTTTAAATATTTGGAAACAGGGGAAAAGGTTAGATACTGTAAAAAATGCGGTGAGACGCTTTAAGGAGGATCGGTTAGATGTCAGATTATGTTCCAAGATTAAAGACCCTCTATAAAGGAGAAATTATTCCGTTCATTATGAAGGAATTTTCTTATAAAAATGTTATGCAGGTGCCTAAGCTTGAAAAAATTGTTGTAAATGTAGGTTTGGCCGAGGGTATGCATGATATTAAGCTTCTTGAGTCCGTTCTGGAAGAGCTTGCCATTATAACTGGACAAAGAGGTGTAATTACGAGGGCTAAAAAATCCATTGCTAATTTTAAATTAAGAGAAGGAATGCCGATAGGGTGCAAAGTCACACTTAGAGGTGATAGGGCTTATGAGTTTTTAGACAGATTCATCTCTTTTACAATACCGAGGATAAGGGATTTTAGGGGAGTAGCCTTAAAAGGATTCGACGGCAGAGGGAATTATACTCTCGGTGTAACAGAGCAGCTTATTTTTCCGGAAATTAATTATGACAAGATTTCAAAAATACACGGTTTAAGTGTTACTATTGTTACAAGTGCTGAAACGGACGAAGAGTCAAAGGCCCTTTTGCAGGCTTTTGGTATGCCTTTTAGAAAAAGCAGTCAAGCTTAATAAGGAGAGAGTATGGCAAGAAAATCTATGATAGAAAAAGCGAAGAGACCGCCGAAATTTAAAGTAAGGGCGCATAATAGGTGCCAGATTTGCGGAAGACCCAAGGGGTATATTAGAAAATTCGGGATTTGTAGGATTTGTTTTAGAACATTAGCCTCCAAAGGTGAAATACCCGGTGTAATAAAGGCTAGTTGGTAGGTGATATATGGGTAAAAGATTGGCAGACAGTATTTCCGGTATAAAGAATGCATTAATGGCGAAGCACGAATATGTTGATATAAGTAGCAACTCTATTGTTTACAGTGTGTGTGAAATCCTCAAGCAGGAAGGATATATAAAAGACGTGAAGAAACTTGAAGGAGCAGGCAACAAAAATATAGTCAGGGTGATTTTGAAATATGTTGATGAGGGCAAAAAGGAACCTGTAATCAGAAGCATGAATCTGATAAGCAAACCTTCAAGAAGAGTACATATCAAAGCAAATGAAGTTAAGCCTGTTATGAATGGCTTAGGTATAGGTATCATCTCTACCTCCAAGGGCGTTATAACAATTGAAAAAGCCCAAGAGCTGGGGGTAGGCGGAGAGTACATCTGTGAGGTATTTTAATTTAGGAGGTGGCAATGTCCAGAATAGGTAGAACTCCCATTCCGATTCCAAAAGGTGTAGATATAGAAATACTGCAGGGTCTTGTAAAAGTTAAGGGTCCCAAAGGTGCATTGGAACAAAAATATGACGACAGATATGTAGATATAGAGAAAGATGATGGAACTGTTTATATAAAATCAAAAGGACAGTTTAAAAATTCCAACGCCATGTATGGTCTTTATAGAAGTTTGATAGCCAATACGGTTGAGGGTGTTTCCAAGGGATTTGAAAAGCTGCTGCACATAGAAGGAGTCGGTTATAAAGCATCTGTTTCAGGTAAGAAACTCACGTTATCTTTGGGTTATTCACATGATGTTATTTACAATATACCAGACGGTGTGAATATAGAAATAGAGAACAAAGGCGTTGATGTAAAAGTGTCCGGAATAGATAAACAGCTTGTAGGATTAGTTGCAAGCCAGATAAGATCTTTTAGGCCTCCCGAGCCGTATAAGGGTAAAGGTATACGATATAAGGGTGAATATGTTAGAAGAAAAATGGGAAAAGCAGCGAATAAATAGGGGGATTAAATGTCAATAAAAAGAGATAGAACATCAGATAGAAGAAAAAGAAAGTTGAGAATAAAATATAAAATAAGAGGGACGAAGGATAGACCGAGATTATGTATTTATAAGAGTTTGAATCACATTTATGCTCAGTTGATTGATGATGAAAGTGGAACTACTGTTGTTTCCGCATCTACTTTGGATATAGATTTAAAGGAAAAAGTTAAAGGCTCAAATGTCAACAGCGCAAAACTAATAGGTGAAGTTATAGCAAAGAAGGCTAAGGATTTGGGAATTACAGATGTTGTGTTTGATAGAAACGGTTATATCTATCACGGTAAAGTAAAGGCGCTGGCTGACAGTGCGAGAGAATCAGGACTTAAATTTTAGGAGTGATTATGATAGGCGTTGAAAAGGAATTTGAAGAACAAGTTATTAATATAAGCAGAGTAGCTAAAGTTGTTAAGGGAGGAAGAAGGTTCAGGTTTAGTGCGCTTGTGGCTGTGGGAGATAAAAAAGGCCGAGTTGGCGTAGGTCTGGGCAAATCCAAAGAGGTCCCCGAAGCCATTAAAAAGGCTATTGAAAAAGCTAAAAAGAACCTTGTTAGTGTTCCCATGACGGAAGACGGTTCCATTCCGCACCCCGTTAAAATGAAAGAAGGGGCAAGCATAGTGCTTATGAAACCGGCAAAACCCGGCAGCGGCATAATAGCGGGCAATACGGCAAGATCTATTCTTGAGGTGTGCGGTATTACGAATATAGTTGTGAAATCCATAGGCTCAAACAATATCCATAACCTTTCCCATGCTATTATTAAGGTTTTGAAATCTTTAAGAAACAAAGATGAGGTTCTTAAAATCAGAGGTCTAAAATAAGGAGAATATCAATGGGTGATTTGAAGATAACGATGGTGAGGGGGCTTATAGCTCAAAAGCCGACCATTAGAAAGACGGCTATTGCCCTAGGGCTGAAAAGACCTAATAAGTACGTGATAAGGAAGGATACTCCTTATATCAGGGGTATGATAAAAAAACTTGAATTTATGGTTAAAGTTGAAGAACTATGATAAGAGGTGTTTAAAATGGAACTGTATGAATTGCCTAAAATAGTGAAAAAAAGAAAAAGAATCGGCAGAGGAGATGCAAGCGGGTGGGGAACAACAGCAGGAAGAGGTAATAAGGGAGAAAAATCCCGATCCGGAGGTGCAAAACCTCAATATTTCGAGGGCGGACAGATGCCTCTTGTCAGGAGACTGCCTAAAAGAGGCTTTAAAAATATCTTTAGGGTTGAATATGAGATTGTGAACGTAGGAAGACTTAATGATATATGCGAAGACGGAGATATAGTTGATATTCTGTATATGAATGAGAAAAATTTGGTGAAAAGAGGGAAACCGGTTAAGATTTTGGGAAACGGTGAATTAAACAAAAAAATTACAGTTGCTGCTCACGCTTTCTCAAAAAGCGCAAAAGAAAAGATAGAAAAAGCCGGCGGAGGCATAGAGGTATTACAGTGAAAGAGGATTATGGAAATATCTTTAATGTTCCTGAGCTGAACAAACGTCTGCTGTTCACGCTTATAATGTTTATTATATTCAGGATAGCCGCCCATGTTCCGACACCGGGTGTTAATGCCCATGTTTTGGCAAGCATCTTTGAGCAGGCAAAAGGAACGGCTCTGGGTTTATTTAACTTGTTTTCCGGCGGCGCTATAAAGAACTTTAGTATCATATCTCTCGGTATCATGCCGTATATATCGGCAGCCATTATAATGGAACTCTTCACTGCGGTAAGTCCGGAATTGTCAAGGTTAAAGAAAGAGGGAGAAGCCGGAAGAAGAAAAATTACCGAATATACAAGATACGGAACCGTCTTAATATCATTTCTCCAGGGCATAGGTATAGCAATAGGACTGCAGTCGATGCAGGGACCTGGCGGAGTTAGTGTTGTGATTTGGCACGGATTGCCGTTTGTGCTCTTTACAGCCGTATCAATGACCGCCGGGAGTGTGTTTTTAATGTTTCTCGGTGAGCAGATAACGGAAAAGGGTATAGGAAACGGAATATCTCTCATAATTTTTGCCGGTATTGTTGCACGTTTGCCTGCGGCTTTGGGAAACCTGTTCAGGCTGATAAGCGCAGGTGAGATGAGTGTTTTTTCCATGCTGATAATCTTCGTTGTAGCTGTTTTAGTGGTAGCCTTCGTTGTGTTTGTCGAACTTTCTCAAAGGAGAGTGCCGGTACAGTACCCAAGAAGAATGGTCGGTAGAAGATTGTATGGCGGACAGACAAGCTATATTCCTCTAAAAATCAACGTTTCTGGTGTTATACCGCCTATCTTTGCATCTTCCATTTTGCTTTTTCCTGCGACTTTAAGCAAACTCGTTAAGGTTCCTATATTAAAACAGGTATCGGATTATATAATGCCGGGGAGTCTCATTTATAGCATTGTGTACATAGCTTTGATGTTTTTCTTTGCTTATTTTTATACGGCAATTGTGTTTAACCCGAAGGAAATTGCAGATAATTTGAAGAAAAACAACGGATTTGTTCCGGGTATTAGACCGGGTAAATATACGGCTGATTATCTTGACTGGGTACTGAGCAGACTAACATTCGGCGGCGCTATATATCTGTCATTTGTGTGTGTATTGCCGTGGATACTCATTAGAAGGTTCAATGTGCCGTTTTATTTCGGCGGAACTGCTTTGCTTATTGTGGTTCAGGTTGCTCTGGACACTATTATGCAGATACAGGCTCATTTATATATGAGAAATTATGAGGGCTTTTTGAAAAACAGAAGAACAAGATAGAGGAGTGATGAATATGATTTTAGTTCTTCTCGGTGCACCGGGAGTTGGAAAAGGAACGCAGGCTGAATTCATAAGCAGGGAATTTGGCATACCTCAGATTTCTACGGGAGACATCTTGAGAAAGGAAGTTAAAGAGGGCAGTGAACTTGGAAAACAGGCAAAAAAATATATGGACAGCGGAGCATTAGTTCCGGATGATGTGATTGTAGGAATGATGGAAAAACGAATCAAGGCAGATGACTGTAGAAACGGTTTTATACTTGATGGATTTCCCAGAACAACCGATCAGGCCGAGGCTTTGGATAAAATGCTTGAAAAAAATTCTTTGACGCTTGATAAAGTTATTCTCATAGATGTTCCAAAAAACGAAATCGTAGAAAGGCTGACAGGAAGAAGAGTCTGCTCTAAATGCGGCGCTGTTTATCATATAAAGAACAATCCGCCAAAAACAGAAGGCGTATGCGATAAATGCGGCGGAGAACTGATTCAAAGGGACGATGACACCAAAGAGGTGGTTGAGAACAGATTAAAGGTTTATGAAGAGTCTACTATGCCTTTGATTTATTATTATAAAAAGGCCAATAAACTGGCAAAAATCAATGGTCTTGGAAATATTGAAAAGATTTTTGAGAACATTAAAGCAGTTTTGCAATGATTATTTTGAAAACCGAAGAAGAGATTGAAAAGATGAGGAGAGTAAATCGCATGGTCGGTGAAATCCTTCATATATTGAAAAATAACGTAAAAGTTGGTATAACCACCGAGCATCTTAATGAAGTAGCCGAAAATGAAGCGAAAAAAAGAAATGCAAAATGTGCTTTTAAAGGATACGGCGGTTTTCCTAAGGCTCTGTGTACTTCCGTTAACGAGGAGGTTGTACATGGAATACCGTCAAGGAAGAGAAGACTGAAAGAAGGAGACATTATAAGTTTGGATTTTGGTCTTATATATGACGGTTTTTACGGTGATTCGGCAATTACTGTGGCTGTTGGACATATAGATGGTGAGAAGAAAAAACTCATGGAGGTAACAAAAGAGTCTCTTTACAGAGGAATATCACAGGCTCACCCGGGTAATTATCTATATGATATTTCTCAGGCTGTTCAGGAATATGCGGAGGGGTTCGGTTATGGGGTTGTTAGAGACTACGTCGGGCACGGTATAGGGAGAAATTTACATGAAGATCCCCAAGTGCCGAATTACGTACCGAGTGCAACCGACAGAGGGCCTATGCTTAAAGTCGGTATGACCATAGCAATCGAACCTATGATTAATGCCGGGACTTGGAGGACAAAAACATTAAAAGATGGATGGACTGTTATTACGCTGGACAAAAAGCCGTCTGCTCATTTTGAGCATACTATTGCCATAACCGAAAGCGGTCCTGTAATCCTAAGCGAGGTAAATTAGTTTTATGGCGAAAGAAAAGAGTATTACCGTAGATGGAGAGGTTATAGAGTCACTGCCTAATGCTATGTTCAGGGTAAAACTGGACAATGATCACGTAGTGTTAGCTCATGTAGCCGGCAAGATGAGAATGCATTTCATTAAGATTCTGCCCGGTGACAGAGTTAAACTTGAGCTGTCACCATACAGCATAGAAAAAGGCAGAATAGTTTATAGATACAAGTAATCGGAGGTTTTAAATGAAGGTTAGACCGTCTGTAAAAAAGATATGCCCCAAGTGTAAAATAATAAAGCGAAAGGGCGTTGTCAGAGTAGTATGTGAAAATCCCAAACATAAACAAAGACAGGGTTAGTGGAGGTTTAAGTGGCACGTATTTCAGGAGTTGAGTTACCGAGAAATAAAAAGACGATTATAGCATTGACTTATATTTATGGTATAGGTCATAAAAGAGCACAGGAAATTATACAAAAAGCTAAGGTAGACCCGGATAAGAGAACAAACGAGCTAACGCCGGAAGAGATACAAAAACTGAGAAATGTTATATCCGACTACAAGGTTGAGGGTGATTTAAGAAAAGAGGTAGCAATAAATATTAAAACTCTTATGGATTTGGGAAATTACCGCGGCTTGCGGCATAGAAGGGGACTGCCTGTGAGAGGACAAAGGACAAGGACAAACGCAAGAACGAGGAAGGGCAGGAAAAAAACTGTTGGAGGTAAATAAAGAATAATGAAGGAGAGCAGTATATATGGCTAAAAAAGTGGTTAGAAAAAAGAAAAAAAGGGTAAAAAAGAATGTTGCAAGCGGCATGGCGCACATTCAATCTACATTCAATAATACAATCGTAACCTTTACGGATAATGACGGCAATGTTTTATGCTGGGCAACATCGGGTGAGAGCGGATTTAAAGGAACCAGGAAAGGTACACCTTTTGCAGCTCAGGTCGCATCTGAAAATGCAGCCAAAAAAGCTTTAAACTTTGGCATGAAAGAGGTCGATGTAAGGGTAAAAGGACCGGGAGCAGGAAGAGAAACAGCCATTAGGGCTATTCAGTCTGCCGGTATAAGGGTTAAGTCCATTAAAGATGTAACGCCTATTCCGCATAACGGATGCAGGCCTCCAAAAAGAAGAAGAGTTTAACAGGAGAGGGAATAGATGGCAGTATATAATGATGCGGTTTGCAAAAGATGCAGAGCTTTGGGTACAAAACTGTTTTTAAAAGGGGAGAGATGTTTCACCGCCAAATGTGCCTTTGAAAAAAGGCCGTATGCTCCGGGTAAGAACAAGGCAAGCAGAAAAAAAATAACGAGCTATGGAGAGCATTTGAAAGAAAAACAGAAAGCAAAGGCTGTGTACGGTATATTGGAGAGACAGTTTAGAAAATACTTTTTTGAAGCTAAGAAGAAAAAGGGAGAAACGGGCATAAATCTTGTTCAGCTCCTTGAAAGCAGGCTTGATAATATTGTATTTAGAGCCGGCATAGCATCTTCCAGAAAAGAAGCAAGAAGATTGGTTTCTCACGGACATATTACCGTAAACGGCAGGAAGGTGAATATACCGTCTTACCTACTTAGAAAAGGTGATACAATCAGCTTGTCTGAAAAAATAAAAGCCAAAGAGGAGATAAAATCTAAATTTGAAGATAACTCAAGAAGAGGAGTGGCTTCATGGATATCAACCGACATAGATAAATTAAGCGCAACCCTTGTTGATATTCCTACCAAAGAGGATATTCAGCCTCCGTTTAACGAGAATGCTATCGTTGAGTTGTATTCTAAATAATAAAAGGGGAAGCTGAAGTATGAATAATGTTTTTAATTATTTGAAGCTGCCTGATGAGGTAAAGATAGATGAACAAAACGGCTTTTACGGGCGTTTTTCATTAGAGCCTTTGAATGAGGGTTATGCAGTGACATTGGGTAATGCCCTAAGAAGAGTGCTGCTTTCATCCATACCCGGCATTGCCGTGACGGGTGTTGAGATTGAGGGTGTTGATCATGAATTCAGCACCATTGACGGCATCAAAGAAGATGTAATGAATATAGTTTTGAATCTTAAACAGATAAGGTTTAAAGCATTGGATGACAACTTCGAATCAGGAGAGGCTTATATTAAAAAATCCGCACCCGGAAAATTGTATGCAAAAGATATAGAATTGCCTAACAATGTGGAGGTAGTCAATAAAGATGCATATGTAGCCGAGCTTATGGAATCATCTTTTATTAATGCCAAAATATACATTGAAAAGGGCATAGGATATAAACAGGCCGATGCGGAAATTATTAATAAAGAAATAGGTCATATTCCTATTGATGCCCTATTTTCACCTATTAAAAGAGTGGCTTATAAGTCCCAGAAAAGCACGATGAAAGATTATTACGATTTTGAGAAATTGATGATTGAAATAGAAACCGACGGCAGCATACTGCCCATAGAAGCTCTGCATACCGCCAGTCGCATTTTAAACAATTATATTTCCGTGTTTTTGCAGGATTTTAAAGAGATCGGAGATGAACCGGATATGGACGACATCGAAAAAGAGGAAGAGCTTAATGAAAATCTGCTTAAAACGGTTGACGAGCTTGAACTTAATGTCAGGGCATCCAACTGCCTGCTTGCTCATAATATAAGATATATATGGGAGCTTGTGGTAAAAACAGACTCTGAGCTTTTAAATACGAAAAATTTCGGTAAACAATCCTTGAGAGAAATAAAGGATTCTTTAAAACAACTCGGATTGAATTTGGGAACTAAATTATCTGAGGGGCAAATAAAAAAGATTAAAGAAACCATCAAGGAGAAAGAAGGAGAAAAGAATGAGACATAGGAAAAAATATAGAACTCTCGGAATTGATTCGGAAAGAAGAAAACATCTGCTTAGGAATCTCGCTGTTTCTTTGATTGAACATGAGAGAATAACAACGACAGATACAAGAGCAAAAGAGCTTGTGAAATTTGTTAGCAAGCTGATTACTATGGCAAAAAACGACAACCTCTCATCGAGAAGGAGAGCGTTAGCTAAGCTTGCCAATAATAAATATGCCGTTAGAAAATTGTTTGACAATGTGGCGCCTAAGTTTGCAGAGCGAAACGGCGGATATGCTAGAATAATAAAATTAGGATTTAGAAAAGGGGATGCGGCGCCCGTATCAATCGTAGAGTTTGTGGAGTAATGCTAAAAAAAGATAAGGGTTCCGTTACGGGAGTATCTTTGATACTCCTTTTTTTTATACTTGACTATATTTCAAAAATCTACGTGGTAAGACACATAGAGTA
>JALTDI010000314.1 GCA_027074255.1 Desulfurellales bacterium | reverse complement strand
TTCTGTCAGTGTAGGCTTCACTACAAACAGTGTTTCATAACAATTCATGTTGTTCCTTTTGGTTTAATAGCCCATTAAAAACGCGGATATTTCCTAACCGTCCAAAAATGAGCAAGAATTTTGGAAGGGATATTCTACAGTAGATTTACTTTATTTTTTCTTATATAATGCAGGGGGGTCAGGTTGCCCAAAATTTAAATCTGAAATGCAATTTTTTAAAATCTAAGTAAGAAAAGTTGTAATTTTTGGATTTGAAGAGGTTAAATGTTAGACTTTCTTCTTTATCCGACCAAAGAAAGGAAGAATATGTCTAAACATTTAACCCAGGAACAAAGATACCATATTGAGGCTTACAAAAATGCGGGATACAGCCAAAATAAGATAGCGGAACATTTGAAGGTTCACCCCTCGACCATAGGAAGAGAACTCAAGCGAAACTCCAGTCCGATACAGGAAAGATATACAGCTAAATCCGCACAGGAAATGGCAGTACTTCGAAAGCGTGTCAATTCATCTGTACCGATTAAAATGAAAAAAGAAATCCTATTGCTAATAGATCAATACATCGAAGAAGATTACTCACCCGAACAGGTATCTGCAACCTTGAGACTCAAACACAATATTCAGATCTCTTTTGTGCATATCTACAACTATGTTTATACGGACAGGGAACAAGGAGGTACGCTGCATACGCATCTGCGGTTCTACAACAGGAAACGAAGGATCAAATATGGAACACGGTGCTCCAATGGGCTCAAGAACAGGGTCTCTATCTCACAGCGGCCCGATATTGTCGAAGAGAAAAACAGGGTGGGAGATTTTGAAATGGATACGATCATTGGCAAAGGAAAAAACGGAGCTATCACCACGATTGTAGATCGTGCATCCGGCTTTGTGAAAATATCAATCCCAACAACTAAAAAAGCTGAAGATATTGAGAAAGAATCCCTTAGATTACTCACTCCATACAAAAAAATAATGCATACTATCACTACTGACAATGGACTTGAATTTGCCAACCATGAAGCCATTTCCAAAGCACTCGATTGTGACTATTATTTTTGCCATCCTTATTCCTCGTGGGAGAGAGGACTTAATGAGTACACGAATGGTCTAATCAGGCAATATATTCCAAAGGGCTCAAGCTTTGAAAATATTACACAGGAAAAGATTCAGGAAATTGAGGATAAACTCAACCACAGGCCCAGAAAAACTCTGGGGTGGAGAACACCTTATGAAGTGTTCTATGGTACAGAAATAGCAGCTTGATAGCTATTTAGAGAGGATTTTAGAAATTAGGTGTTGCATTTCAGATTTAAATTTTGG
>JALTDI010000313.1 GCA_027074255.1 Desulfurellales bacterium | reverse complement strand
ACAAAGAAATTTTTAAACGGGCACAACCCCATAGAGCCGCTTGTCTATAATAAATTTATAGTGAGCGGCAGATATATGAGTAGTTTTGAAAACGAGGTAAAAACGCTCATGCAAGAAAAATTAATAAGAACGATAGATAGACCAGAGGAGCTGTTTGATTTAACTCAGCAATTTCTATCGAATAGTTTTAATATAGATTCAAAAAGATATTTTGGAAAATTCTCTTTCATTGCCGATTGCTACATAAATAAATTAAACGAAATTTAATAAAGTGTTATATTTTTCTTGCATTAGCGGATAAGATAGTTTATGATTAGTTCAACTTGAATTCACGCAATTTTAGCCTCACTCCCCCAGGTGAGGCCTCCCCCCCCTTTTTTTTTCACACGCTGACAATTAATTAATGCGCTTTAACTATCAGTTTAAAAACTATTTTTTCATCTAATTTTTTGACAAATAAAAATTTATATGGTAAAAATAAAATATGATTTATAGGTAATCTAATTTTTTTGGAGGTGTTGTCTATGAAGAAGGGCAAGATTTTATTGATGGCTGTCCTGTTTTTGGTCAGCGTGGTCTCTCTTAGCTACGGCAGGAGGGTATTTGTTACAATAGGCACAGGTGGTGTTACCGGGGTTTACTATCCCGCCGGTGGTGCCATATCGAAAATGGTGAACAAAAAGTTTAAAGAGTACGGAATAAAGATGACTGTTGAATCAACAGGCGGCTCTGTTTACAACATTAATTCCGTATTAAGCGGCGACCTTGATTTTGGTATTTGTCAATCAGACAGACAATACGAAGCATGGCACGGTTTGGCTGAATGGAAGAACAAAGGCCCTCAAAAAAACCTAAGAAGTGTATTCTCTCTGCATCCTGAATCAATCACACTTATTGCATCCGTAAATAGCGGAATCAAAAGTGTTGCGGATTTGAAGGGTAAAAGGGTGAATTTAGGAAATCCCGGCTCCGGCCAATTACAGAACTCCAAAGACATTTTAAAGGCCTTCGGTATTTCTTTAAAGGATATCACACCTGAATACGTTAAAGCTGTTGAGGCACCAGGACTGCTGCAGGACGGAAGAATCGACGCTTTCTTCTACACGGTAGGACATCCAAACGGAGCAATCAAAGAAGCTACATCCGGCAGAATCAAGGTTAGAGTAGTTCCTATTTCTGGCCCGAATGTGGACAAGCTTCTCAAAAAAGATCCTTACTATGCAAAGGCTGAGATTCCTGTAAAAGAATTCTATCCTATGGCAGCTAATACACAAAAGGATGTATGGACGGTAGGCGTTAAAGCAACGGTCGTAACAAGCAGAAAAGA
>JALTDI010000312.1 GCA_027074255.1 Desulfurellales bacterium | reverse complement strand
TGTCTTGTCCTGAAATAGGTTGACAAAAAAAACAACTAAAAAAGGAGAAGAAAAAATGAAAGACAGACGCCCGAAAGTAAGCTATAGCCTTGCATTCAAACAAAAAGTTGTAAAAGAGATAGAAAATGGTATATTAACGAAGTCGGAAGCGCGAAGATTGTATAATATCGGAAGCAATATTACAATCCTACGTTGGCTTCGGCAATTAGGTAAATCACAATTAATTAACAAAGTTATCCACATAGAAATGAAAGACGAATTAAACAAATTAAAAGAATTGGAAAGGCAGAAACAAGAGTTAGAATCAGCCTTAGCAAAAGCACACTTAAAAATCTTAACATTGGAATCGACAGTAGAAGTACTGGAAGAAAGCCGAGGAAGTAAGTTAAAAAAAAAGAACGGCACAAAGTCATCAGCAGAGTCATCGAAAAAGAAGAGTTCAAAGAAAAGAAATACAAAGTAAAACAGTTGTGTGAACTAATGAATATAACGAGACAAGCATATTACAAAGCCAAGAAGAAAGAAAGCAAAGAAATTACTGTCGAAGAAATAGTTGTGGATTTAGTTTTAGGAATAAGAAGGAAATTGCCACGCATAGGAGGAAAGAAACTGTACTTATTATTAAAACATGATTTAAGAAAACTACCGGTTCCTATTGGTCGAGATAAGTTCTTTGATATATTGAGAAAAAACGGACTATTAGTAAAACCAAAGAAACAATATGTTAAAACAACGAATTCATTTCATCGATTTAAGATATACACAAATCTAATAAAGGATATGAAGGTAGAGAGACCAAATCAAGTATTTGTATCAGATATTACGTACACACGATTGCTTAATGGATTTGCTTACTTATTTTTAATAACGGATGTTTACTCAAGAAAGATAGTTGGATATAATTTAAGCGAAAGCTTAGCAACAACCGGAGCTCTAACAGCCTTGAAAATGGCAATTAGGGGAAAACGTGTAGAAGGGTTAATACATCATTCGGATAGAGGTTTTCAGTATTGCAGTCATGAATACGTAAAGTTGTTAAGGAAAAATGGAATCAAAAGCAGTATGGGTGAGGCTGGCAATCCATATGAAAACGCAATAGCTGAGAGAGTAAACGGAATATTAAAAACGGAGTTTTATTTATCTGAAACATTTAATAGTTTTCAAGAAGCTCAAAAAGCAGTAAAACAGGCTATTAAATTATACAATACTCTTAGACCGCATATGAGCATTGGTTACTTAACACCGGAGCAAAAATATGCTGCTTGACGAAGTTATCAACATATTAACAAAGAAAGAAAAAAAGAAGCAAAAAAAGAAAGAAATTATTATT
>JALTDI010000311.1 GCA_027074255.1 Desulfurellales bacterium | reverse complement strand
ATTAATGCATCGGATTATGTTATAGATATGGGGCCCGGTGCAGGAAGGAACGGAGGAAAGATAGTTGCCTGCGGAACACCGAAGCAGATTAAAAAAAACAATAACTCTTTAACCGGAAAATATTTATCGGGCAAACTTTCCATAGATATTCCAAATAAATTCATCAAGCCGAAAGATTTTCTAAGAATAAAAAAAGCAAGGATACACAATATAGACAATATAGACGTAGCCATACCGATAAAAGCTTTTGTCTGTATAACGGGCGTTTCAGGCAGCGGCAAAAGCAGTCTTATTTTTGATTGTTTCTACGAATATGCAAAATCCGCAATGCAGTCGGTATCAAGGAACGACCTGTGCGATGATATTGAAAATATCGGCAAAATAGACAAAATTATCAGTATAGACCAAGCACCCATAGGCAGAACACCAAGAAGCAATCCGGCAACCTATACATCCGTTTTTAATGATATCAGAGACATATTTGCACAAACGCAAAGCGCAAAAATGCAGGGCTTTACGGCATCTCGTTTCAGCTTTAATGTAAAAGGCGGAAGATGCGAGAGATGTAAAGGCGAAGGTTATAGGAAAATAGAGATGCAGTTTCTACCGGATGTTTATGTTAAATGTGATTTATGCAGCGGCAGAAGATATAACGAGACAACTTTGAGTGTAAAATACAAGGATAAAAATATTTTCGATGTGCTGCGTATGACAGTGAATCAAGCATATGAATTTTTTGAAAATATACCGAAAATCAAGCATAAACTTGAAATAATAAGGGATGTCGGGTTAGGATATCTACAGCTTGGTCAAAATGCCGTTACTCTATCCGGCGGTGAAGCACAGCGAATAAAAATTGCTAAATACCTTATCTCACCCCCTATCGGTCATACACTATATCTGCTGGATGAACCCTCTGTGGGCCTTCATATGGATGATATTAAAAAGCTCATATATGTTTTGAGAAGGCTCGTAGATAACGGAAACAGTGTAATCGTTATAGAGCACAACTTGGATATTATAAAATCAGCTGATTACATAATAGACATGGGGCCTGACAGCGGAGATAAAGGAGGCAGAGTTGTGGCCTATGGCTCACCTTATGAGGTAGCACAAAACTTCAATTCATACACCTCTGCCTACCTGATAGATAAATTTAGGAAAAACTAATCTATTAGTTTGAAGATTTCTCCTTACATTTGCTGCATACACCGTAGCAATACACTTCACAGTAATCAACATCAAAATTCTCAACATCCTTTAGCTGCCGGCTGATTTGACTTGTGTCCAAGAAAACATCCGTTACCTCTCCGCACATTTTGCATACAAGGTGATGGTGTTTTTCCTGTGCTGCAATTTCATATTTGTTCTTCGTATTGTCTATGTTGAGTTCCTTTATAACACCAACATCTTTGAGTGTGTGCAGATTTTTGTAGATGGTGGCCAAAGACATAGACGGGAAATTTTTTGAGAGATTTTTATGTATCGTCTCAAGGTCCACATGCCCCATCTTTGCGATTTCTTTTAAAATGGCAAGTCTCTGCGGAGTTGCTTTCAAAGATGTATGTTCAAGCAGTTTTTTTACTTTTTCCATAACAGACCCTCCTCAAATTTTATCACATTGTAGTCATGGTTTTTCAAATGTCAAGTAATATTTTTTGTCCTTGACAAAACGCTCCTTTTTAGTATAATAAAAATGCGTTGTTTAACGTATCCTATTTTTTGTCCTGCCTATTCGCCGCACCGCTTGGCTAATTCTCATCTATAGCAAAACGGTGCGGTTTTCTCTCCTTAAATAAATTTGTGTAATATAGTTGCATTTGAAACTATTTTTTGATATTACATTTAAAATTTGTTGGGAGGATTGATGGACAAGGACCCACTTATAAAATGGATTTCCATTATATACCGCTATTCTCTGATATATGCGAACGAACAGCTTAAAGATTTTAATATATCCGCAGGAGAGCTCTCTTTTTTTATAGCTATAACCGACATGGAAGGTATAACCCAGGAAAAATTATCATCATACCTGAGAATGAATAAAGGAACCACGGCAAAAGCTGTTAAATCGCTTGAAACAAAAGGTTATGTAATAAAAAGAATACCTGAAAGCGACAAAAGGTCATATAATTTGTATCCCACGGCAAAGGCCGTTGAACTGAGAAAAAGGATAAGGAAACTGGCATTTGAATGGAATGACATACTTCTAAAAGGTTTTGATAAAAAAAGAAGAAAAGAGGCTGCTTTAATAATAGAAAAAATGGCTAAAAATGCCGATATGTGCATAAATAGGAGTGGAGAAGATGACGGAAAAAAAGACCAATAATCTCGGTAAGAAAAGGCTTATTCTGATAGTTGTTTTAATTATACTACTGATTTCGGCTTTTTTGTTTATTCAATACAAAAAAACACATATATCTACCGATGACGCTTATATAACCAACGATATATACTGGGTGCACCCTCATATTTCCGGTTTAGTTAAGAAAGTCTTAATCAACGATAACCAATACGTAAAAAAAGGAGATATCTTGGCTGTTATAGATAGCGCACCATACAAAATAAAACTCTCAAAAGCAGAAGCTGAGGTTGCTCTCTACAAGGCAAGACTGCAGGAAGCAAAGGCCGTTACAAATGCCATAAAATCTCAAATAAATCTGACAAAAGCAAGACTGGACAGGGCTTTATGGGAATTCAACAGGGCTAAAACACTGCTGAAATCAAAGGTTATTTCCAAAGATAAATATGAAATATATCTGACCAATTATAGGGTGTTAAAGTTTGATTTACAGGCAAAATACAGCAGCTTGAAACAATCATTATCCGCTTTCAAAAGTGCGGAAAAAGCCTTAAACGGCGCCATAGCAGCCCTAAACGGTGCAAGATTAAACCTCTCCTATACCGATATAAAGGCGCCTGCTGCTGGATTTGTAACAAAAAAAGGGGTTGAGGTCGGAAAATTTATCGCTCCCCAGACACCTATATGCGCACTTGTACCGAATGAGAATGCCTGGATTGTTGCAAATTACAAGGAATCTCAATTAGATAAGATAAAAACAGGAGAAAATGTTGAAATAACCATTGATGCCTACCCGGATTTAACATTAAAGGGAAAGGTGGAAAGCATTCAATACGGCACAGGTGAAGCATTCTCACTGTTTCCGCCGGAAAATGCTTCAGGAAACTGGATAAAAGTGACACAAAGGGTCCCGGTAAAAATAGTATTTGCAAAAAAACCGGATGTTCCGCTGCGTGTGGGAATGTCTGTCAAAACTACAATTCTAATAAAATAAAAAATGAGTGATACACCCAAGATTAATAAATGGGTAGTAGCTCTATCGGTGATACTGCCCACATTAATGGAGATAGTGGATACAACCATCGTTAATGTTTCCCTGCCCCACATCCAAGGTGATTTAAGCATCAGTTTGGACGAATCGACCTGGATTCTGACATCGTATATGGTCTCAAATGCGATCATCATTCCTATTACGGGATGGCTTGCAACAACATTCGGCAGGAAAAGGTACCTGCTCTTTTCCATAGCATCATTTACCGTTGCTTCTTTTGCATGCGGGTATGCACCTTCTTTTTTAATACTTGTCATTTTGAGGTTTATACAGGGAATAGCCGGTGGGGGACTTCAGCCTGTATCGCAGGCCATACTGCTTGAAGCCTTTCCAAAAGAACAAAGAGGGATGGCAATGGCTGTTTTCGGTATGGGTGTGGTTGTAGGACCTATCTTAGGCCCTGTGCTCGGCGGTTGGATTACGGATAACTGGGGGTGGAGATGGATATTTTACATCAATGTGCCCATAGGAATACTTTCTCTTGTTCTTACCAATGTCTTTGTTTTCGATCCGGATTATATGAAAAAAATCAAGAAAACGGCAATAGACTATAAAGGATTGGCCTTTCTGGCAATTAGTGTGGGTGCTCTTCAGATTCTGCTCGATAATGCCCAAAGAAAAGATTGGTTTGAATCGAGATTTATTACCATATTGGCAGTGATAGTGGCTGTAGGCTTTATACTCTTCCTATTCCATGAAACAAGAGAAAAACACCCTGTTGTAAATTTGAGAATCTTCAAAGACCGCTCCTTTTCCATTGGCAATATCATAATGTTTTTTGGGTTTTTCGGGTTTTTCGGCACAATTGTCATGCTGCCGATTTACCTTCAAACGCTTATGGGATATACGGCTTTTCTTGCAGGGCTGGTTTTAGGACCAGGGGCTCTTACAACATTGATAGTGATGCCCATTGCAGGAAAACTGCTCGAAAGGGGATTTGATCCGAGAAAACTGCTGTTTTTAAGCCTTATAACAAATGCTTTTGCGGTAAACATAATGGCTCATTTTAATCTGTCTGCTGATTTTTGGAGTGTTATAGAGCCCAGAGCAATTCAAGGCATCGCAATTTCACTGTTTTTCGTCCCCCTTGCTGCTGTAACTTTCGCAAATATAGAAAATGAGGATATGGGCAATGCATCAGGTATATTTAACTTCATAAGAAATGTGGGCGGCAGCTTCGGAACAGCTATTGTAACCACAATATTAACGCGCAGGGAACAGTTTCATCAAAGCCGCCTTATAGAAAATCTTATACCCACAAATGAATCTTTTCATCATATACAAAATTTACTATCAAATGTCATTTCATCCGGTGCATTGAAACTTGGGTTAATATACAAAGAGCTTTTAAGACAATCCGCTATGCTTGCCTTCAATGACGCCTTTTATTTTTGCTCGATTCTATTTATTGCTCTTCTTCCGACGGTTTTTCTGATAAAAAGGCCAAAATCACCCAGAATGACAAAACCCGCCGCTTAGGCCTGTTTTATCTTATCGAACATATCCTTAATGCCGCCGACAGAGCTCAAAACACCGCTTGCCTCATACGGCATATAAACGATTTTAGTAT